>CAUUFM010000001.1:0-56156 GCA_963544505.1 uncultured Lachnospiraceae bacterium
CAGATAATGAAGATGAATGGGATATTGAAATATAAGAGCGTAAAAGCTCTTTTTTTGTTGCCAATATCTCATTTGTTGTTAAGAATAGAGGATTAAATGGAGATTTTAGAGCAAAAGTAGCAGTATTTCGCTTAAGCTTGACAATAAATAATTTTTTAAAACAGAATAGGAAATATTATGAGTATGTGGTATATTTATGATATATGGTTAATTATATATTATACAGTTGCAGGAGTGTATTTATTATATATGGATAATAATTTATTAGGAGCTGTTATTGTAGCAAGTTCCGGAATTATAGGTGCTGTTATAGGCACAATCGGGGTTTCATTAAAAGGAAATAAAAATATTGAAAAATTGGATATTAAGATGGATAAAGACTGTGGCAGGTTATCAAGAGAACACGACAGCCTATTGATAAAGCAGGAAAAGATGCTTGATAAACAAATAAGTCAAGAAAGTATCTTAATGCTTTTAAAACATCAAATGGAAGATAGGCGAAGGCAAAAAGACAGTATAAGAGAAGATATAGGAGAAAATTTGTTTAAGAATGTAGACAGCAGCATTGCTACGCTGCAAATATTGGCAGAAGAAGTTAAGAAAAAGAATGAAGAGATAAAAGAGCTTAGGATTTTGATAAATGACCTTACGGAAGAAAATAAACAATTATCAGATGAGCTTAAAGAATATAAACATAGCTTCAATAATAATAGGAGTTATAATCCGGATAGGGAAGATGAAGAAGAGCTTGAGTTGTGATAAAAAGTGTTTTTATCCCTTGTTTTAACGGCTGTTGTCTGCTATAATATAGTTGAGAAATAAGCTCGGGGGTAGCACTTACCTCTTCCCTGAAACAGGGGGGTTAGAAATCGACTGTGTCAGCGAAAAGTGTTGCCGTATAGGCTGCGGTAGACCAAAGCGTGGGGGAAGTGAGCTGTAAAACCAGCCGAAACACGTTAAGAGCCATAAAAGGATTTAGAGCTATGCTTTGAATCCTTTTTGATTTTTTAGAATATGTTTTACCGGAGAGATAAAAATATGATTATGATTAAAAAAATTATGTATGAATGGAAAAAAATATCTAATTCGGGGTTGCTTATAGAAACTTTAAATAATACACAAATTGATACAGATAATGAAGATGAATGGGATATTGAAATATAAGAGCATAAAAGCTCTTTTTTTGTTTCCAATATCTCATTTGTTGTTAAAAATGGAGGATTAAATGTTTTTATATGAAAAAGACTTAAAAGAGGCATTTTGGGGAAAGTATAAGAGCAGAGATAATGTAAAAAATTATGCGTTTGAGATAGGCAGAAGCGGAGGAGCGGATTTAATAACATTTGAGTACTTAAACAACCGTTATGAATATAATGCTTTTGAGTTTAAGATTGATAATATAAGCAAGGCTATTTTGCAAGCCAATTACAATTTGAAATATTCCCATAAATCGTGGATAGTATTGCCTGAAGAAAAACGAAATATAATACAAAACAAGTATTATACACAAATCAAATGGACAAGAGGACTTGGTGTTATATTTGTGAGAGAAGGGGGGTATTATGATTTTTTTATAAAGCCTATGCCCAATGATAGTGTTTTAGTTAATCAAGAGCTTTTAAAACTTGCAGTGTATAGCAGGGATATTGGAAATAAAAGAAGCTAATAAAAACCTGATGAAATATATTTTTTTCCAATATCAATAATAATAGTAGGAGGATTAAAAAAATTGAAAAGATTGTTTGTAGATATGGACGGCACATTAGCCGTCTTTTCTTATGAAAAAACTATTGAGGATTTGTATAAAAAGGGATATTTTGAGAATTTAAAACCTATTTATGAGGTTGTAGATGCAATAAAATATATCATTACAGATACGCCTATAGAAGTTTATATACTATCTTCATATTTATCTAAGAGTAATTTTGCTTTGGCGGAAAAACAAAAATGGTTGGATAAATATTTACCTGAGATAAAAATATCCAATCGTATATTTTTGCCATATCCTGAAAATAAAGCTGAAGCTTTTAGAAGTTTGAGCAAAGATGATTATTTATTAGATGATTATACACCTAATCTTATATCTTGGAATAAGAAAGGCGGAACCGGTATAAAATTATTAAATGGAATAAATGATACTACCGGAGTGTGGAAAGGGTTAAAGATAGGATATGATGATATATATTTAGTAAATAATCTTATACATCTTTTTCTTGATAAGAATATAGATACAACAGATGAAGAAATACCGGGACAATTAAAACTTGATAAAAGTATTTTTAAGATAAATTAGGAGGATAGTATGCCGCAAAAAATCATATTAATAATTGTAGGACTTTTGATATTAGCGGGAGGGTTTGTTGTTGCTCTTATCGTAAAAAAAGGTATGAAAAAAGATGAAAAAAATCTTAATAACGATGAAGAGGCTATAGCTCAAGATTTTGTAAATGTGCTTGATATAGATAATGATGGGATATTATATACTGCAGATAATTATCTTATGCTGTATATTAAAGTATCAGCTGTAGCACTTGATCTGCTTACATCAAGTGAAAAAAAGAGTCTTCAGGATAAATTAACATCTTCTTTAAGCGGGTTTAGTAAAGCGTGGAAATTTTTAGCTTTAAGTAGACCTATAGATATTCAGCCGCTTATAAACAGCTATACGGAAATAATGAGTAACACTGATGATATGATAAAGAGAAAGTTGCTTAGAAATTCAATAAGACAAATAGGGTCATATGCACTGACAGGAGAGGTAATACAGCGGCAATTCTTCTTTTGTATATGGGAAAAAGCAAAGGATAAAAACGCGATTTCAGAACTTAAAAAACAAGGTGATGATATGGTGTACCTACTTTCTAATGCCTCATTAGAAGCTGAAATAATAAAAAGAGAGGATATAATAAGACTGATTAATCTAATCAATAATCCGTCTAAAACAGCTTATGAAAATACGGACGTACTTGATATGGATATTATACAGATATATCAATAAAAAGAGAGGATAAAAATGGATAAAAACAAGACATTATTAGATATAATAGCTCCAATGCACTTAAAATTTAATAGGAATAATCTGATATTGGGAGAAAATTTAGCTAAAATATATGCGATTATAGGCTATCCGTCAAAGGCAAAAATAGGTTGGTTGTCCAAGCTTACAAATATGACAAGCACAGTTGCAAGCATAAGCTTTGAGCCTATATCATCAGGAGAGTTCATAAGTCATTTAAGTAAAAATATAGCACTTAAAAGAGGAGATGCGTTAAGCCTTACAGATCCGCTGCAAAAGCAAAGGGCTGAAAGAGCGGTTGAGGACGGTGAAAAATTGCTTTCCAAGATAGACAGTGAGGGTGAGGCTATAGGACTTATGAGTGTGTGTCTTATGGCAATGGCATCCGAAAAAGATTTATTTGAGCAGGTATGTAAAAAGATAGAAGCAGACATAAGTATTGCCAAATGTAGGTCGAGAGTATTAGCTTTTAGACAAAAACAGGGATTAATGGCTATGTTGCCTTCATATACAAAAAATAAAAGCGTATCTGAAACGTCGGATAGGATAGTTCCTTTATCTGCACTTATAGGCGGATTTCCGTTTGCAGCAAGCGGATACAATGACGGAGCGGGCTATTGTTTTGCAAAGGATAAGTCAGGAGGGCTTATTATAATAGATTATTGGAAGCGAGGCGGAGATAGGACAAACTCAAATATGGTTATAATGGGACAGTCAGGACAGGGGAAATCTATTGCAGTGAAGCATTTGATAGTCAACGAGTATATGCTCGGAACTAAAATAATCATAATAGATCCGGAGCGAGAGTACAAAGACTTGTGTGCGAACTTAAAAGGTGATTGGATAAATGCGGCAGGAGGAAGCAAGGGCAAGATAAATCCGTTGCAGATATTGCCGATATCAAAAGAAGATGATAAAGACGATTATAAAGACAGTATGCCTGATATGGCAGTCTATCTAAAACACCTTGAAATGTTTTTTAAGACCTATTTACCTAATCTGACGGATAAGCAAACAGCTATATTAAACAGCGAGCTTATAGAACTTTATAATAAATTCAATATATGTTTTGATACAGATATAAGCGTATTAAATAACACGGACTTTCCCATTGTAAGCGACCTATATAATCAACTGCTTGATAAAGAGGGAGAAGATTATCAGGATTTGGCATTATTATTAAAAAATATGGCTATAGGTTCTGACAGTCTTTTATGGAACAGTCATACAACCTTGCAGCCCAACAGCAAACTGATTGTGCTTGATACGTTTGATTTACAAGGGTCCGGTCGAATAATGAGAACAGAATATCTTATGTTGACTACTTGGATGTGGAGAGAAATATCAAGGGACAGGAAAGAAAAGGTAATAGGTATATTTGATGAGGCATATCTGCTTATTGATGAGAATGTTCCTCAAACATTGGCATTTTTAAGGAACGGTGCGAAAAGATGCAGAAAATATGAGGGAGCTTTTGTGATAATAACACATTCGGTAATAGATTTTTTGGATCCGAGTGTAAAAATGTATGGACAGGCTTTACTTGATACACCGTGTTTAAAATTTCTTATGGGTTGCGATGGAGAAAATTTAAGACAAACGAAGCTTCTTTATAATTTAACTGATGCTGAAGAAGAACTTTTGTTGTCTCAAAAAAGGACTAAAGGGCTTTTGCTTATAGGAAGTAAGAGACTTAAGGCGAAAATTAATATACCGACATATGAATGGGAGTATATAGGACAATCAGGAGGAAGGTAAAAAAATAGACAAATAATGCAATGATGTGATATATTAACAGTAACAAAGAAAATTTAGTTGTTGTGGGATTCCATTTTATTTATTAAGGAGGTTTTTGTTATGGATTTTGAAATTATGATAGATTATGATGATGCAATAGATGTAATAAATGATGAGGGAGAAGTTGATGAACTATTAGAGGCAAACTCATATTTTCCGGAAGCATTAAATTTGTATAAAGATATAGTGGAGGTTCGACTTATAAACGGTTTTGATGATGAAGATGAGTACTATTTGGAAGCTGCAGAAACAATTGTTTATTCGCCCTACAATATGATTGTTACAGGAGGTTGTTTGTGCAAGCCTCGTCCTTGTTTTTTGTGTGTAGGATTACGTAACAAAGAGGAGCATTATTTCCCGTTCGGTAAAGAGGACACGCCTTATGATTATGCAGATGTAGCATATTTCAGGAAGAAAAGTGATGAAATAAAACTATTGGTGAAAGCCGCAAAAGCAATTAAACAAATAGACCTGCTGAAAGAAAGAATATGGAGCTTTGAGTATGACCATAATGATATTAAAAAAGGTGAAATAATGGAACATCTTGATAAAATCTATCCTGTGGCACAAATAAGTACCTATTTCATAGAAGAGTTTGAACACGAAGAGGATTTTGAGGAAT
Source organism: uncultured Lachnospiraceae bacterium (assembly GCA_963544505.1). Lineage (GTDB taxonomy): Bacteria > Bacillota > Clostridia > Lachnospirales > Lachnospiraceae > CAUUFM01. The sequence goes on from CAUUFM010000001.1 coordinate 5,436, forward strand.
TGGAATATTATGATGAGGATAGAATGACGGTTATGCTTGAGGCACTTGAATGGGTTGCAGAAAAAAATGAAGAATGTTATAAAAACAGATTATCTTATTTTTTAGAAATGAAAGAAAAATATAAGTAAGCATTAAATAGAAAGAGGTTGCGAATGGCGAAATACAGTTATAAGCAGCTTAAGGAAATATTAAACGATGTAAAAATAGAACTGATACAAAACAGACAAAATTACATTGATTTTCTTAAGACTGTAGGTAATAATTTTAACTATAAGTACGTTCATCAATTAAGTATATATAAAAGCAATAAAAATGCAACGGCTTGTGCAGATTATGGGTATTGGAAAGAAAAAGGAAGAAACGTAAAAAAGGGCGAAGAAGGAATCCCGATACTTAATCATAATAGAGAAAAAGTCAGCTATATTTTTGATATATCTCAAACCGGAGTTTTAAATGATAAAGGCAGGAGAATAAAGCTGTGGAAGTATGAGGAAGAAAAACATAAAAAGGTTTTAGATAATATACTTAATCATATGGGAATAAAGAGCGGACATTTATCTCAAGCTGAAAAGATTGATGAAATAACCGGGTTCTATGCACAAAGAGAACTTGAGAACGTGCAGAATAAACTTTCAGAAGACCTGCTGAAGAAAACCAATCGGTTAAACATTCTGAAATTCATACAAAACTCATTAAAAATATCGATGTGTACCAGAATGAACATAGAATGTCTTATTGATTTTGATTCCTTGAATCTGATACAAGAGATTTCCGATATAAAAGATATAGATATATTAGGTAACATTATATCAATACAAAATAAAGAAATTTTAAAAAATGTGGCAAATGAAATAAATATAATCAACTATATGCAAAGGGAGCAGGAAAAGCAAGCAAAAAAAGGAGGAATGGAAAATGCCGAAAGTAATATTAGCGGACAGGGAATATATGGAGGAAGACGGAGTGTATACCCCGACAGAAAAAAAGAGTCTATTCGAGAAGAACGGGGGAACGTATTCGATAATGACGATGGAGGACGGAGTGGAGGTATTGATAGAAAATATAGAGATGCCGGAGATGGTGGACGAAACGAAGCTGACAAGAATTGGGAAGGCAAGGTTGAACTATCTGAAAAAGACAATGAGCTTGGATTTTCAGATGATGTCAATAGAAGGTACTTTGATGGAGCATTTGCTTCAGATAGAGAAACAGGTGGAGGAATTTATAGAGAGGGAAAAACCGAAAATGATGAAAGATTGGAAGATAGCGGACAAAAGAGATCAAAGGTACAGGAAGATGATGTCAGCCTTAAAGAAAAAAGCGATGCAACAAATAGTTTGCGTGGAGTGAGTCTTAAGAAAGAGCAAAATACTGAACGAGAAAAAGAAGCCGAAAAGGCTTTTTTTTGTTGAAAACGGAAGATGTAAGCAAAAACTTAAATGACTACCTGGTTATAGAATTTAACGAAACTTCAGATTTTATGGAAAAAGATTATTCTGGTGAACTTGTTACCGGGAAACTGCTTGATGAAATTAAAGAGCTTGATGAAAAAATTAGAGTTCATAATGAAACAGTCGATATGGAAACATAACAGATAAATGGGCGGGTTATTTTAAATTTTATTTTGATCATATAGAAAATGGTAAAATAACGGAAAATTTAAGGGTAAACATAGGTGATGGGAATGAAGCAAATCAAAAAGAATTCGCTTATCTTTATGAGATAGTAAAAGAAAGGACTTTTAAATCACCTTTAGTTGATGATGTGAAAGAAAATCCTTTAGCAGATACTCTTAAAGTTCAGACAGATTTTGAGCAAATGACTGTTTTTGATAAGTTGCCGGATAAAGATGTAGGAAAAGTTAATAAAGTTGAAAAATCATCAGAGAATGAAAGATATGCAACTGATGAAGAATATATGGGAGGAATTCCACCCGTCAATTACAAAATCACAAGGGAAGATGAGATCTTACCACCTTCAGAAAGATTGAAGAATAATATAGAAGCCATCAAAGTTTTAAAAGAAATCGAAGAAAGGCATAGTAATGCAACTAAAGAAGAACAGGATATTTTAAGCAAATACTTAGGTTGGGGCGGATTATCAGATGTTTTTGATGAAACTAAAGAGGGGCAATGGAAAGAAGCAAGAAATTTTTTAAAGGGGAGTTTAGAGCCGGAAGAGTATGCAGATGCAATGAAATCTATACTAACAGCTTTTTATACGCCTAAAACAGTCATTGACGGAATATATAAGACGCTTTCTGATATGGGATTTAGAAACGGAAATATCCTTGAGCCGTCAATGGGCATCGGAAACTTTATCGGAAATCTTCCTGATGAAATGAATAAGTCTAAATTTTACGGTGTGGAGCTTGACTCTATAAGCGGTCGAATAGGAAAACTTCTATATCCGGAAAGTGATATACAGATTAAGGGACTTGAAGAAACCTCCTTTTCCAATAACTTCTTTGATGTAGCAATCGGAAATGTTCCGCTTGGAGAATACAGGGTCAATGACAGGGAGTATAATAAAAATAACTTTCTTATTCACGATTATTTTTTTGCCAAGTCCATTGACAAGGTTCGTAGCGATGGAATTATTGCTTTTATTACATCTTCAGGAACTATGGATAAAAAGGACGAGAGTGTCAGACGTTACCTTGCAGCAAGAGCGGAGTTTTTAGGAGCAATCAGGCTTCCAAACGATACCTTTAAGGGTGTTGCCGGAACGGAAGTAACAAGTGATATTATATTTTTACAAAAAAGAGATAAGGCTTTTGAAAGAGATGATATATGGTTGCACCTTGAAACCGATAAAGGCGGACTGACCTATAATAAATACTTTGTTGATAATCCTCAAATGATTCTTGGAGATATGAAAGAAATATCAGGAAGGTTCGGGAGTATTATTGCTTGTTTACCTAAAGAAAATGTCGACTTAAAAGACCTGTTAAATACGGCAGTGAAGGAAATATCCAAGAATGCAAATTATTATGAAATAGAAATTAATGAAATTGACGATGAGTTAAAGGACAGCCTACCGGTGCTTTATGATGATGAGGTTGAAAATTTTTCTTACACAGTCATTGATGATGAGGTATATTACAGAGAAAATGAACATTATATTAAAAAGTGTTTGTTCGGAACAAAAAAGATACCGGGAGAAGAAGAACAAGAAATTACGGTGCTGATAAGAAAATATCCAAACAAAAGTGAAATAAAAAGGATAAAAGATTACATAAAAGTAAGGGAAGCAGTCAAAAAAGTGATACAGGCACAAAAAGATGATTTAGACGATGAAGAAATAAAGTCGATACAAAAAGAATTAAATGATGTTTATGACAAGTTGTATAAAAAAGGAAACTTTATAAATGGGCAAAAAAATACAAATCTTTGTAAACAAGATTCAAAATTTTATCTTGTGGCATCTATAGAAAATATTGATGATAATGGTAAATTCGTATCAAAGGGAGATATCTTTTCAAAAAGAACGATTAAAAAAGCGAAAGCAGTTGAATATGTGGAAACTTCACTTGAAGCACTTGTTTTGTCCATAGCTGAAAAAGGGAACATAGACTTTGAGTATATGAAAAGTCTGACGGGTAAAAATAGGCTTAATTTAATAGAAGAACTTAAAGGAGAAATATATTTAAATATCAGTGAAGAACAAAATTTTAGCGAATCGGTTTCATTTGACTTAAAAGACGGTGATTTACCATTTGCAGCTACAAACGGGAATAATTCTTACAATCATTTTTATGTAACAAAAGACGAGTATTTAAGCGGAAATATCAGAGATAAGATTGCTATTGTAGATAGGTATATAGAAAGATTAAGACAGAGTGAAAATAGACTTAGCGATTACGAGAATGTAAAAAAAGAACTTTTAAAAAATGAATTAAGTCATCTTGAGTATCAAAGAACCGAGCTGCAAAAAGTTATGCCAAGAGAACTCGATGCAAGTGAAATAAGTGTGCGACTTGGAGCTATATGGATACCGGGTAAAGATGTAGAAAATTTTATTTTCAAAACTTTAAAAACTCCTGAGTGGGCAAAACGAGATATAAAAGTCAATTTTTCAGAATTTACAAGCAAGTGGCAGATTGAGGGTAAAAGCGTTGACAAAAATAATGAACTTGCACATATGACTTATGGCACAAGCAGAATAAATGCTTATGAATTGATTGAATCTGCACTTAACTTAAAAGAAGCTGAAGTGTTTGATATAGTATATGATGGAGAAAAAGAGCAAAAAATACTGAATAAAAAAGAAACAATTCTTGCAAGGCAGAAGCAGGAGCTTTTAAAAGAAGAATTTAAGAATCACATATTTGAGGATAATGAGAGAAGAAATCGTCTTGTAAAACTGTATAATGAGAGATTTAATTCCATTCGCAATCGTGAATATAACGGATTCAATTTAGCACTTAATGGAATAAGTCCGGAAATAAAATTAAAGGAACATCAAAAGAATGCAATTGCAAGAGTGCTTTACGGAGGTAATACGTTGCTTGCACACGTAGTTGGAGCGGGTAAGACATTTGAAATGGTAGCTTCAGCAATGGAAAGTAAGCGTTTAGGTATGTGCAGCAAATCCTTAATTGTAGTGCCGAATCATATAACAGGACAGTTTGGAAGGGAGTTTATGCAGCTTTATCCGACAGCTAATATTATGGTGGCGGATAAAAAAGACTTTGAGCCGAAAAAACGTAAACTTTTTATATCACGTATTGCAACGGGAGAATATGATGCCGTTATTATCGGACATACTCAATTCAGCAAAATACCTATGTCTGTAGAATATCAAAAAAGTCATATTAAAGAAGAAATAGAGCTGATATTAAATGCAATAAAAGAATATAATGAAGATAAGGGCTTGAGTTTTACAGTAAAAGAAATGCAAAATACGGTAAAAAAATTAGAAACAAAGCTTGAATATTTAAATGAAAAAACAAAAAAAGATGATGATATAATCACTTTTGAGGAATTGGGAGTTGACAGACTTTTTATTGATGAAGCACATAATTATAAAAATTTGCATCTTTATACAAAGATGAGAAATGTAGCAGGAATCAATAAATCTGAATCGGGCAAGGCTGCTGATATGTTTATGAAGTGTCGATATATGGACGAAATGACAGATGGAAAGGGTGTGATTTTTGCCACCGGTACACCGATAAGTAATTCAATGACAGAGCTTTATACAATGCAGAGGTATTTGCAATATGATGCCCTAAAAGAATGTAATCTTAGTAATTTTGATGCTTGGGCGTCAACTTATGGAGAAACTAATAGCAGTTTTGAGTTATCTCCTGAAGGCACAGGATATAATCTTAAAACAAGATTTTCAAAGTTTTATAATCTTCCTGAGCTTATGAGTATGTTTAAGGAAATAGCTGATATTCAGACGGCGGATATGTTAAATCTTCCGACTCCTGAAGCACACTATGAAGTGATTAAAACCTTGCCAAGCGAAGAACAAAAGGAAATATTAAAGAGCCTATCTGAAAGAGCGGATAAGGTACGTAACAGGGCAGTAGAACCGGAAGAAGATAATATGCTTAAAATAACAAATGACGGCAAGAAGCTTGCACTTGACCAAAGGCTTATCAATCCGTTACTTCCTGATAATCCGAACAGCAAAGTGAATACCTGCATAAAGAATATTTTTAGTATATGGGATAGGTATAAAGAACAAAGGCTCACGCAATTAGTATTTTGTGATATGTCTACACCGAAGCCTAAACCTAAGAAAAAAGAGAATGAGATTGAAGAATCAGAAGAATATGACACAATGCAAGAAGCTGAAGAAACACAAGAAGAAGAAAAATTTACCGTTTATGATGATGTGAAAGATAAGCTTGTGGGAATGGGAGTTCCTGAAGAAGAAATAGCTTTTATTCATCATTTTAAGAGTGATGACGCAAAGGAAAAGCTGTTTGCAAAGGTAAGAACGGGAGAAGTGCGTATATTATTGGGCTCAACACAGAAGATGGGAGCCGGCACGAATGTACAAAACAAGCTGATTGCACTTCACGATTTGGATGTGCCTTGGCGTCCTGCCGACCTTGAGCAACGTGCGGGCAGAATTGTAAGACAGGGAAATGAAAATAAGGAAGTTTTTGTTTATCGTTATGTTACTGAAAATACCTTTGACAGCTATTTATGGCAGACCATAGAAAATAAGCAGAAGTTCATATCTCAGATTATGACCGGTAAGATCCCTATACGAGCAGCTGAAGGAATAGATGAAGATACATTAAATTATGCCGAGATTAAGGCACTTGCAACGGGAGATATGAGAATTAAAGAGAAGATGACTTTAGATACTGAGGTTACAAAGCTGAAAATGCTTGAAGCAAACTACAATTCCAATCGCTACAGATTAGAGGATAAGGTATTTAAAATTTATCCGGAGGAAATAGCCAAAATAGAAAAACAAATAGAACATACAAAGAAAGATATAGCTGCAGCTCAATTCAAAGGTGAAAATAAGTTTACATCTATTACTATAAACGGTCAAGAGATATTGGAGAAAAAAATAGCAGGAGAAAAACTGCTTGAGGCAATAAAAAAGTGCAGTGTGGGTGACTATACAGTTATAGGTAATTACAGAGGTTTTGAAATAAGAGTCAATTATTTGTTCAGTAAAAACACTTACGGATTTACCTTAAAAAGAGCGGGTAAACATTATGGAGAATTCGGGAACAGTGCAGACGGAAATATAGTACGCCTTGATAATGTAATAGATAGGTTGCCCGAACATCTAAAAAGGTTGGAGGGAAATATAAATAATACAAAAAAGCAACTGGATAATGCAAAAGCAGAGCTTGAAAAGCCGTTCGATAAAGCTGATGAGTTGAAAAGTAAAGTATTAAGGCTGGCAGAACTTAATGCAATACTTGGTATGGGAGATGATATATCAGATGAATATAAAAATAAGAATGCAAAAGAAGATAAGCTTATTGAAGTAAAAAGAGCTATTATTGATTTTTGTAATCGTGAGTGCGGCAATAATTATTCATATGAGGATTTTGATGAAATTTTTCCTGATATAAGGCATATAGATATAGCAACCACAGTTACATCTAATGAAGAATATGAGATAACATATGAGCTTAATTTAGAAACCTGCAGTTATTCCAAGTATGTTGATATAAATCTTATAGAAACAGAAGAGTTTAGTGGAAATACTATTGAAGATAAGTTAAATACCATAAAAGAAATGCTTGAATATATAAATGTTAAAGAACTTGTATCGATAAATGAAGATAATCTATATGAAAAAACGAAACAAAGGGTAGATGAGAAATCTGACTTTTATTTTGATGATGAAAATAACTATAATTACGAACTTAAAGATGATTATCTGATGGTGTCAGATAATGAAACAGAATTATAATAGTTTAGATTTTTTTCCAATAACAAATGTTGATGATAATTTCAGAAAGGTATATAAATGGACAATAAGGTATTTTATTTAGGACATAAAGGCTTAAAAATAAGGACTATGTTAGAAGATGAGCTTGATTTTGTTTATAATGAGCAAAAAGGCGAGAGTATAGATATAAAAGAATTTATGAAAAACAAGTTAAGAAATATAAGTATACCTAAGTATATGATAGTGGAAGTAAAAGCATTGCATACCGCCGAACCAAATTTATTGATGGATTTGAAGAATTCCATATCAGAAATAAATGAGGGATTTAAGCATATGATTGTGTTGTTAAATGATGAAATTGACAAAAACATCTCAGATAATATGAAGAGTTATGCAAGAAACGGTAAAAATTATGTAGTAATAGAAGAGTCAAATGAAGAAAAGCTTATAGAAAAGCTGAAAGATAAAATAATTGAGTTGGAAAATGAGAAAATTGAAAAAGAAAGAATTACAGTTGTTGATGATAAAGAAGAAATCAATAATGAGAAAAGAGGTAATGAAAATGCAATAAAAGAGGATATGGATATTAAAAATAAAGATATAAGGGCAAGAGAAATAGTAAAATCAGATACATTAAGTGTAAAGGATATGAAAAGACAGATTGCAAGTGAGAAAAATCAAGGCAATGAGTTAAAAAATATACATAAAAATCCGGTAAATAAGATATTGGAAAAAAATGATAAAAGTAAATCTGCAAATAAAGAGGATATAGTTGCAGATATACCTGAAGATATATTTGCTACTGAAAAACCTGTTATTGAGATATCTCACGATAGTAGTGTTAGACAGTTCACACCTAATTTAGAGGTGGACGAGAATTTTTTGGATTTGTTATATCCGGAGAAAATAGAGAATGAAAATAGAAAGTGGACGATAACAGGACAAACCATACTTGTAATAGGCTGTGATAAGCGAGTAGGAGCCACATTTATCGCATTAGCTCTGGCTCAAAGTTTAGCTAAGGAAAAAGCATATTCTATGTATTGTTTAGCATCAAGTGACGGTATAGCACTCAGTGATAAGGCTAAAGATTATAATTTTATACAAAAATCCGATAATTATTATTCCTATAACGAAGTGCCGTTTACTCGTATTTTGACTGATAAAAATGCGAATTTTATCGTATATGATATAGATATGCAGCTTGTAAAAAGAAGCTTCAGTAATAAAAAAATAACAAAAACTGTTCTTGTATCAGACGGAAATACGCAAGGATTACGAAATCTTGAAAACAAAATAGAAGAGCTTAAAACAGTAGGTATAGATACTTATGATATAGTTATGGTTAATACTATTTTTGATAAAAATATATATAAAAGTTTTGAAAATGAAAAAGTGAATGTATATTATTGGGAGCATTGTATTAAAGCGACAGATAAAGAAGCTATAAATCAGGAATGCTTTACAAAAATCATAGATGAATTATATGATTTAGAATCAGAACATAAATATAATGAGAATACAATGGAAGATGTTGTAAAAGATGGAATAGATGAATTTATGGAAGCAGAAATTTAAAAAAAGATAGAGCCTTTTATAAAGGCTCCAAAATTATTTAAAAAATCTTAAATATTTGATAATCTAAGGATACAGCAAACATCAATAAAAGTCAATAAAAAACATAATTATTTCACAATTAAATATAGAATTATAATTATAAGTTATATTTTATTTTACAAATGTCCTAATAAAAGGAGGGTGTCTTATGCAATTAGATGATATGATGTTTTCAGCACTTGAAGGAAATATTTATAGATTTGTCTGTGATCTGGCTGTAAATATAATGCAACACATATTGATAGAGCAAGAAAAAGAGGTACATAATGCCAGAGATAAAAAAAGATACATAGCCAATGGAAAAAGAAAAAGTAACATAAAAGTCATTTTTGGAGTGGTTGAGTATAGTAGGCATTTATATACAGACAGAGAAACAAAAGAGTACGTATATTTATTTGATGAGCATTTAAACATATGTAAACTTGGCTTCTATTCAGAAAATTTGGTAAATAAGATGATAGAGCTCGTATCAGAAATGTCATATAGGCAGGCGGAGGAAAAGATGGAGCTTTTAACTAACAACAAAATAAGTCATCAAAGCTTCTGGAATGTAATACAAAAATATGGAAATATTTTGCAGGAAAAACAGAAGAGCCTTTCTGAAAATTTTATTAAAGGACATTATAACGGATTTATACAATCTAAAGTGTTGTTTATGGAACAGGACGGAGTGTGGTTAAAGATGCAAAAAAAAGACAGACCGATAAAATCAGGCAGTTCTGAAATGAAAATAGCGATAAATTACACAGGTTGGAGCAATGATAATACATTAAGATATGATAAGCTGTTGAACAAGACGGCTATAGCAGGATTTTTTGATACAGATACTTTTTATAGATTAACTGACAGCCTAATATATAATACTTATGATATGGATAGAGTGTTGTATAAAATATCTAATGCTGATGCGGCAGCGTGGACTAACAGGAATGAATTTGTTGATATATTTCAGATAGATTATTTTCATATACATCAGGCGATAATAAAAAGCGTAAGAAACAAAGAGAAACGAAAAAGGTTCTTGTCTTTAATAAAAACCGGCAGATACGATGAATTGATATACGAAGTTGGAGCATATAAAAATATAATAAAGGATTCAAGTTCTCAAGAAACTGTAACAAAGCTGTATGAATATCTTAGTAATAATAGGGAATATTTACCACGTTGGCAAGAAAAGCTTAAGTTAGAAGATGAGCCTGATATAAAATATAAGAATATGGGTGTACAGGAAAATCAAAACTGCACTATAATAACAAGAAGAATGAAACATAGAAGAATGGCGTGGAGTAAAAAGGGTGCTACCAATTTAGCTATGGTTTTATGTGAAAGAGTAAATAAACAGACGCTAAAAGAAAATCCTAAAACTATAAAAGATTTTAAGATAAAAAAAGCCACAATAGTAAAAGGCGTTAAAACATTCATTGATGATATGTATGCTGAAAAATCAAAAAAGAAAAAGAGTAGTGCTTTAGAATTAAATATAAGCCTCCCTTTATTAAATTCAAAGAACACATATATAAGCAAAATGTTAAGAAGCATACTTGATGAATAAGCAGCACAAACTATGAGTTTAAGAAAATAGTTATAAATTTTAAAGATATTTGAAAAAATATCTTAAGTTTTGGTTTAAAAAAACAATTCAATATGGTATAATTTGGCTAATAAATTTATTTATAGTCTAAATTATTCTAAAAAAATCTAAAAATAAAATCCCACAAGACAATTGTATTAAATTAAATACAAAAAATATCAAAAAGGATATTGACTGTATCTAAAAAAAATAGCCCCTTTCCAAATCCCCGAAAGTGTGCTATAATACACTAACGGGGAAAGTTATATTTTGCGGTATATCTCTTCCTTACGCCGTACAGGTGCGCCAACACCTTGTACGGCATTTTTAATCTTTTTTTCGTATAATAGAAATTTTTTGTCCATCAAATATTAGTTGTGCTTCTTTATTTTCTTCACTTAACCCCATTGCTTCAACCCAAGGCAGAGGCAAAGTTATTTTTGTACCTATGCGACCTTGACCATTTTTATTAAAGTGGATATTGCTAATTCTTTCAGAAACTTGAAATAATTCTCCCATTTCCCACAATTCCCACTCGGTAACATCAATTTCATCATTCCAAGATACAGCACAACCTCCACAATCAACAACCGCATTTTGAAATAAATGGGGGTTATATTCAAATTCTCTAAAAGGTTCATAGTAAGTCATCGCTTTTTTTACATCATAAAGTTTTTTTACCCCATTATTGAAAAGGACCTCAAGTTTTAAATCATCAAGTATTTTTATTTTTTTAATCTTGATATTCATAAAAATCTCCTTTTGCTACCCCCACTCTATTCAAGAGGGGGTAGTTTCTGTAATTGCTTTTCGTTCCACATTTTCATAAGCTCTTTTTGATAATTTAAAGCCCATTCAGTTATGAGGTTTTGAGCTTTTTTTGGTAAATCCCCCTCAAGCATTTTCAGCGTTTCTATCTCAAAGATACCGTTGTATTCCCCATACACGGCATGGAAATGAGGGGGATTATGTTCTCTTAGAAAAAATATTTTAATAACAATACCATAAAATCTTGTAATCTCCGGCATATTTGAATCTCCTTTCTACAATTTATATTATAGAATAGTCGTACGACTATGTCAAGCAAAATAAAAAATATTTTGAGGTATATCTCTTCCTTAAGCCGTACAGGTGCGCCAACACCTTGTACGGAATTTTTATTGTATTTTTCTATGGTAATATGTTCCCTTTGCCATACCGTTCGTAGTAGTTTTATATTACCTTTTAATAATATCTAAATTCTTTTTGATTTTAAATATTTTATATAATTTAATGTTTCTATAGCTTCTTCTTTGCTCATAGTTGCTGTTTCTTCAATAATTCTTTGATTAAAGTTAACATCAGAATCTGTAGTAAGAGGTATATCATTTTGTTGAATAAAATATGCAGAAATAGAACTCGTTAAAAATCCGATTGTACCAATTCCGGTAAGCATTAAGATTGCAGCTATAAACCTACCTATTTGTGTGGCAGGAGAAATATCGCCATATCCGACAGTAGTAGCCGTAACGAAAGCCCACCAAATAGAATCTTGAAAAGTATTTACAGTTTGTCCTTTTTCAGAAAAATAAATGCCTATAGCTCCTAAAAATATCACAATTGCAGCAAAGAAAAAAGAATAAATAAGTCCGTGAGAATTTAATATTATTTTTAGTTTTTTGCGAAACCTTGCAATTACCCCTAACAGTCTAAATATTTTACTCATTTTGCCTAATTTCACCAATTTTAATACTTTGAAGAGTTTTACAATTCTTAAAGCCTTAAATAAGGAATTGAAAGGAATAATTGCTATCACATCAGGAATATTATTTTTCAAAAAAATTTTTTTGTTTTTAGAAAATAAAAGTCTTGAAAAGTAATCAATAATAAAGATGTAAGTAATAACATTATCTATAAAAGATAATGCAATATTTTTTTCTAAATTTATTTTTTCTAAAATATCTATAATAGCAATTATTACAGAAGTTAATGCAAGTATTGTAAAAATTATTTCATAAATCACTTTTACTTTTGTAGGAATTTCAAATTGCTTTTTTTCCATTATTTTTTCTCTTATACTTTCTGAAATTGATGATTTTAACCTTTTTTTATTTCTAAATTCTTTTGCTTTTTCATTTACAAAAAATTTCCGTACCAAGGTTTTATCCCGCGTCTGATTCTTTCGCAGAAGAGGCAGGCGATTCCCGTTCTTTTTCTTTGTCAAATTCAGCTTCCGCCATTTTCAAAAATTTCTCTTTTTCCGTCAATTCAGAATAAATGTCATTACTTTTGTCACCTACGCTTTCAAAACCGACATTTGGGAAAGCCTCATTGAAAATAACAGCAGCTTTTCCATACAAATCACTTTTTATTGCATTAGGAGCTGATGAATTGACAATAATATCATTTATTCCATTGATAGCTTTTTGTTTGTTTTCAGCCATAACACTATCAGCCAATTCCCTAATAAAGAGATTAAAAGCTTCTCTTCTTTTGGAATCCATTTCAATATAAGTTCTCAAAATGGTTTGGCTTAATGTATCTAAAGGCATTTCATTAATTATTTTTCCAATAATCGAATCATTATCCTCCAAAAACATATCGCCGACACCTGTACGAAGCCAATCTTCATTTACGCTAAATTCTCTACATATAGCAAGAAACATTTGGTCCGTAAGGTTATTTCTTCCACTTTCTATAAGAGAAATAGCAGTTTTTTTAACCCCTAACCGTTCTCCAAATTTTTCCATAGTGAGGTTTAGTGCTTTTCTTAATTTTTTTACTTGTTCATTCACTGATTTTACCTCCTTTTCAAATTATGATACACCACTCTAAAATAAAAGTCAATAAAAAGTTTGCTAAAATAACAATTTATTGTTGACAAAGTTATTTTAATGTACTATAATGATTTCAGAGCAAACAACAAAGGCAACGCAAATAACCCAAAATACACAGGAGGGAATAAAATGAAAACATTTGAAATTAAAGGAAATAAGGTAATAAGCAGAATTCTAAAAACCCATACATTTGAAATCGTAGAAAAAATATCAAGCGAATATTCTGTATGGAGTATCGGAAACAATATGGGAAGTGATGAATATATACCATTTTGTGAAGACTTATACCCGGGCGACCCCAAAAGTCGTGATATTAACCCGAGCACACTAAAAACAATCAAACTACCAAAAGAAGAAGTTAAGCTCCTAAGACAAGCAGTACACGAGGGAGTAGGAAATAAGGAACAGGCAGAGAAAGCATTAAGAAGTAAAAGGTCGGGAAGAAGAGCAGAGATAAAAAGAGATTATGCAGAAAAGACAATAGAAATCTTTAGAAGAATTACAGCATAAAACAGGAAAGGGGGTGCAAGCCCCCAAAAGAAAGAGATATACCGCAGAATACAAATAGAAAGGGATAAAAAATGGCAACTTTTAGAAATGTAGATAAATTCAATGAAGCATTACAAGACGAAATAAAAATATTGAGTTTAAATGTGGAAGCTAAGAATTATGAAGCATTAAAAGAAGAGCCTAAAAAATATAATTTTTTTGAATCAGATGATTATATGACATTTATTCTCAAAAACAGAGGCAAGATTGGCAAAACTCTTGAAAGTTTTATCGTATTCAGGGTGTATGCAGAATTAGAAGAAGTAAGACTAAAATCATTTAGCATTTACGAGATGGAATGGAAATTTATGAAAAAGGTCACGGCGGAGGAGGCGTGGGAGTGATTATATAAAATAGGAAATGTCCCAAAAGAGATATACCGCAGAATATAAAGGAAAGGAGGCGAACAGTGAAAGACGTTACAGTATTTATTGACCAAAACAAAAAGGCGGAGGAGCTGACAATTAAAGAGGAGGGAAAAGCTATGAAAACAAATCATAATACCGAAGAGGTTAGCAAAAAAGAAGCTGTAGAATTAGCTGAAATTCTTATTAAAATTCAGCAACTACCAAAAGAGGAAAGAATAGCAATGCAGTACTACATCAAAGGCACATTGCAGAGAATCCAAATGACAGGAGAAAATTCCAAGTTAATAGGGACATAAAGGGAGGGCATTTGCCCTCGTAGGATATGAGGCGAAAACCGCAAGAGATATACCGCAGAATATAGAGAATAGGATATGGGATTAAAGCCGGACAAGGCAGAGAAATACAAAAGGTTAAATACCAATTAAATGAAAGGGGACAAAATGGGAACTTTTAGGAATGTGGGAAAATTTAACGAGGCACTACAAGACGAAATAGAAACATTGAGATTAAATGTGGAGGCTAAGAATTATGAAGCCTTAAAGGAAGACCCTAAAAAATATAATTTTTCTGAATCAGATGATTATATGACATTTATTCTCAAAAACAGAGAAGAAGATAATAAAACACTTAAAAATTTTAGAATATTTAGAGTTTTTGAAGAAAGAGAAAAGATAGCATTGCGTTCATTTAACATTTTTAAGTCAGAAATGGATTTTTTAAAAGAAGCTGCAGAAAAGGAATACCGGGATAAAAAGGAAGCAAAAATATGCAGCTAAAGAGATATAGTGCTTTAGTAAAAGATGGGAACAGAGCAAAGATTATAGCAAACAAGGAGTACAAAATAAAATTAGACTTTATAAAAGACCTAAGAGAAGCGGGATACAAAGTAGCCCCAAAGAGGGTTAAAAAGGCTGATTTATTTGAATACATTACAAGATATACAGCCCCGTGGGACTGGAGCATAAAAAAATAGCGCAAATTGAAGAAAAGGAGGTGCGACAATGAACGCAAACGTAAAAAACAACAGAAACTAAATTGCGGAAAATCAGATTGCAGAGGTTAAAAAAGGAGCAAGCGAACTTGCAAAAATGCTTTTCAAAATCGAAGAGCTGCCGCAGGAAGAAAGAATCGCAACGCAATATTACATCAAAGGAATATTGCAGGGGATCCAAATGACAGGAGAAGCACCGAAACAAATCGGAGCATAAGAGCAAGGCGGAGGGGCTGGCAACCCCTCCGTAAAAAGAAGATATACCGCAAAAATATTAAATGAGATAAGCCAAAACAGATATACCGCAAATATATAAGGGCGAACCTCTTGGCAAATAATGAAAAGTGGAGGTTAAAGATTTAATGAATGTATTAAGTTTATTCGACGGAATCGGCACGGGAAGAGTGGCAGTAACAAAGGCGGGGTTTGAAATTACAAACTACTACGCGAGCGAAGTGGATAAATATGCGAAAGCGGTCGCGCAGGAAAGACACCCCGACACGGTGCAATTAGGCGACGTAAAAAACTGGAGGAACTGGGATCTTGACTTCGGCAAAATTGATATTTTGCTGGGCGGTAGCCCTTGTCAAGGGTTTAGCTTCGCCGGGAACCAGCTTAATTTTGAAGATCATCGAAGCAAGTTGTTTTTTGAATACGTAGATATTTTAAATGAAATAAAATCGAAAAATCCGAACGTTATATTTTTGCTTGAAAACGTGAAGATGAAAAAAGAGTATCAAGACGTTATTTCAAAGTATTTAGGAGTAGAGCCGATCGAAATCAATTCGACGCTTTTATCCGCGCAAAACAGAAAAAGACTTTACTGGACAAATATTAAAGGAATTACAGAGCCTGAAGACGCAGTAATCTTATTAAAAGACATCGTACACGAAAATGCGGATCTTGATTATGCAATCGGCGACAGCTGGGCGAAGTGGTTTACCGAAAGGGCGAATTACTTAATCGAAAAAAAGTACGTCAATTTAAGTACGGAAAAAGCAGTAACAATGACAGCCAGACAATACGCAAACCGGAACGGGAATTTTGTTTATGAGTGCTTAGAAAAATACATCGTACCATTCGACAAGACATTAAAAATCATAGAGAAGGAAGTGGAGGTCGGAAAGGTAGGATATTTCAACGTAGACAGTCAAGGAAACCGTGTTTATTACATTCACAATAAAGCTGTTACCTTATGCGGAGAAGCGGGTGGAGGGGCTGCGAAAATGGGGCAATACCTTTTCGGCTGTATCACGCCCGACAGGATAGAGAAAAGGCAAAACGGGCAGCGGTTTAACGGAGGAACGAAATTCTACACTTTAACCGCGCAAGACAGGCACGGAATATTGGTGGAAGGATATATCAGAAAATTAACGCCGATCGAGTGCGAACGATTACAAACGCTACCGGACAACTACACGAAAGGAACGCTGGACGGAAAGCAAATCACAGACGCGCAAAGATATAAAATGCTTGGCAACGGCTGGACGACGGACGTTATCGTTCATATTTTGAAATTTGCGAAAGCGAGGGCATAAATATGAGAGCAATTAAACCGACGAGGAAGCAGAAAGAGAAAATCGAAAAGCATAAACTAAAGGCAGCCAACTGGCTTGTATTGAAGGAAGACGGAATAAAACTAACAATCAAGCACAAAACGACCGGGACGGAAAGAACATTGATAGGGTAGGTGCAGCATGGACAAAAAATACCTACTTGAAGCGGGAAACCTTATAGAAATACCCGTCAAAAATGAGTTTTTGCGCACAGCTTGCCGGCACGAATTCCACAAAGGGAAATTACTTACGGCAGAGGATATCAAAAGACGGAAGCACTTTAGAAAAGACGTTAAAGTTTGCATAAAGTGCGGACAGATGGAGGGAGCGAAACATGGATATAAAGAAATTCATAAAAAAACTATATGAACTTGTCGGCGCTTCCGAGGGCGTGAAAGTGAACGTAAAATCAATCACGCTTGCAGAGGTACCGAACACGAAAACGACGCCTTCAATCACAAATAACGGCGTCTTGATAACAAAAAAAGCTGTTTAATCACACGAAAGGAGAGAAAGAAACTTGGACAAGGTTTTATTTTCAAGCGAAAAGATGGACTGGGAAACGCCCGGCTGGCTGTTTAGGGCCTTAGATAGAATATTCGGCTTCGAGCTTGACGCAGCAGCCGGAGCAAATAACGCGAAATGCGAGAAATATTATTCCTTAGAATGTAGCGGATTAGAAAATACGTGGTTTACGGCAGCAGGGGGGGCTATTTGGTGCAACCCTCCGTACGGAAGAGAGATAGGAAGCTGGGTTAAAAAGGCTTACGAAGAATCATTAAAAAGCAATCGGGAAATTGTTTTACTGATTCCTTCAAGGACAGATACGGCATATTTCCACGATTACATTTATAAGAAGGCCGAAATATTTTTCTTAAAAGGTCGGGTCAAGTTTTTAGACGCTGAACATAAAGAAAATCACCCGGCGCCGTTTCCGTCAATGATCGCCGTATTTAACTGGCGAGGACAAGACGTATTAAAGGTGCTGGAGCAAAAGAAAACAGCATAGACTTTGACACATACGTGGATAGTATAAGTGACTGGAGAGAAGATAGCTTAAAAAATTATTAACTACCGATCATTTGCGGCGGCAAGGTCGAAAAGATAAGAATTTACCCACAAAGAATCATAGAAAACCTTGAAGAGAGCGACGAAGCATACGAGGACTACGAGGTGGACTAAGCGGCAAAAGATTTTAGAAGGAGGGCAATTATGAGCGCAAAAGTAAAGAAATTATCAGAGTTAAAGAGGGGGGATATTTTCGTATTCGCAGGCTTCCGCTGGGTAAAATTGGAAGAATCGGCAGAGGGGACAAAGGTTATCGCAGCCGACAAGGTGGAGGATCAAGCCTTCGACATAGAGGATAGAAACAACTGGAAAGAATCAACGTTAAGGGAATATCTGAACAATGATTTTTTAGAATATCTTTACGAAGAGGGGGCGGATCCGGAAGACTTTTTGACCGTTGTATCAGACCTTACCGCAGACAATGGCTTAAAGGATTACGGAACGAGTGAAGACAAAATCGCGCTTATTACTTGCGACGATTACCGCAAATATAGAAGTTTTATCCCGACGATAGACGGCTGGTGGTGGACAATCACGCCGTGGTCGTGTAGTCCGTACAATTCGTACTACGTCCGCTGCGTCTACGCTTCCGGTGCGCTGTACAGCGGCAGCGCGTGCAACGGCGATTACGGCGTGCGTCCGCTTTTAAATCTGAAATATGACATCTTGATATCTTTTGAAGAAACAGGCGCGGAAGAAGAAAAAAAAGAAGGCGTACAGGACGCAAAAGAAAAGGTTTTAAGATTATTAAGCGAAGCGATCGAGATTATGAGATCGCTATGATAAGACGGGATAACATTTAGAAAGAAAAGAGGTCTAAGAATTAAAAATGAGAAACACGTTACAAGATCTTAACAATCATTTATTTGAGCAATTAGAGAGAGTGAACAACAATGATTTATCCGACGAAGAGTTGGAAAAAGAGATAAAAAGAGCGGACACAGTAACAAAAATCGGGCAAACGATCATAAACAATGCACAAGTGCAATTAAACGCATGGAAAGAAGCCAACGAATACGGATTTAATCAAGGAAGATTCGTTCCCGGAATATTGTTACCGGAAGAAAAGAATTAAGCGGTTGCGGAGGACGGAATATGAAAGTATGGAGATATCCGGAAGGGGTAAAGCTTTATATAGAAAACCATGCAAAAGCTTTAAAAGATGAAGAACTTGCCGAAAACCTAAACCGCCTTTACCCAGAATACAGCTTCACAGTTACAAAGGTAAGGGCGTTTAGGAAAAATCACAAAATAAGAAACGGAAGAAAATGCGGAATATCTAAGGGTTACAGTTATATATATCCCGAAGGATTCGAGGAATTCGTAAAAAGAGAAGCGAAGAACAGAACGACGGAAGAATTAACGAAGATAATAAATAAAGAGTACGGCGAAGGCACGATAATGGAGAGCCAAACGAGAGCATACAAGAAGAATCGCAAAATAACGAGCGGGATCGACTGCAAATTCAAAAAAGGAAGGATAAGCGAGCGGAAAGGGATAAGTTGTGAAATGCCGGAAGGTGCGAAGAAACACCGATTTCAAAAAGGACACAAACCGCACAACATAAAAGACCTTCAAGAAATCAGTAAAACTACGGACGGCTATTTAATTATAAAAGTAAAAGAAAAAGGAACGCAAAGAGAGTGCTGGCAATTTTTGCATAGGCATATTTGGGAAAAAGAATATGGGGAGATTCCGAGAGGGAAAATGGTAACTTTTTTAGATGGAAACAAAGAAAATATCGAGCTTGACAATTTAGCGCTAATTGATAACGAAATCAATTTAGAAATGCAGCGAAGAGGGTTAAGAGCGAAAGAAAAAGAAATAACGAAGACTGGAATAAACATCGCGAAATTATCAATTAAGACAAGGGAGCGCAAAAGGCAATGGAAGAAAATAAAACAATAGCAGAAATCGAAAGCAAGACACAAACACAGATTATAGGAGAAGTGGCCGCAGAACTTAAAAAGACGTTCGGGATCGTCGCACAAGACGTGCAAAAGCTCACAAGGCTGATCGTCTTATCATTTAGGAAATCGGTGGAGCTGACAGCCTTCGAGATTAGAAAAAGATACATACTAAAGAAGCTGGAGAAGGAAGAAGAAAGTATAAAGGCAAGATACAAGGAACAGACGCTGGAGGTTTTACAAGGAAAGAAACCGCGCAGGAAGACGAGGGCGAAAGTTATCGAATTTGTAATAATTATGGCCGTTTCGTTAGTTTTGTTTAACTTGGCGAGTATTGAAGCGTACAACGAACGCGGATATAAGGCCTACGGCGGCGAATACTTTTTATTGCTTTTGCCGGCTTTTTATTATCTGACGAAAGCAACCGCAAAGGACTTCAAAAAAGCGGTGCAGGAGAGCAGGAAAAAAGAGTAAAAAAGGCGCTTCATTACGAAGCGCCCGTCTTGGTATAAACTCTTATCTTAGGCATAGATAAGACCAATAAAACACATATTTATTATACCACAGACACGCAGAAAAAACAAGCAAAATAGCGGAAGAAAAGGCAGAAACACCGCGAAAATATCAATCCTTTAGCGACCTTGTATAGGGTATTATCTTTTCAACCATAGGGAAGCAGGTGGTATAATGAGAAATTTTATTAGGGAGAAAAAAATATATTGCGGTACTGAATATTTGGAAGTGGATATTTACCCTTACACCCAAAACCAAAAAATAAGAAAAGGGAAGAGGGCAAAAAAGAAAAAAGAATCATTACCAAAACAGAAAAATCTCAATGATAAAAATGCTAGGAGAAAATTTGTTCAGTTGGTGGAAACAAACTTTGGAGAGAATGATTTAGCAGTACACTTGACCTATAGTGATGAAACTCTACCGAGGAACATTGAGGCAGCCGAAAAGGAAGTAGCAAATTTCATTAGGCGAGTGAAGAGGAAAAGAAAAAAGGAGGGGCTGGAGGAATTAAGATATATAGTTGTAACAGCCCACGGAGAAAAGAAAGACACAGGGGAAGTAGTGAGAATACACCACCATATCCTAATGAACGGAGGTTTAAGCAGAGAAGAGATAGAGGACCTATGGAGAAAACCGAGAAAAAAAGGAGAAACAAAAGGACAAAAGATAGGATATGCCAATGCAGATAGAATACAGCCTGATTATAACACAGGAGTAACAAAGCTCGCAGAATACTTAGTAAGAAACCCAACCAGTAAAAAACGCTGGAGAGCAAGCAAAAACCTCAAAAGACCGGAGAGCAGAACAAATGACTACAAGTATTCAAGACGTAAGGTGCTTCAAATAGTAAATGAGCCTCTTGATCTTGAATTTTGGGAAAGAGAATATCCGGGTTACACCATAAAAGATAAGCTAACCGGATACAAAGTTGTATATAACGAATACACGGGCTGGAGCATATATATAAAACTTCGGAAGATTGAATAAAAGGTTATACACAAGTTATTCACATAGTTATCAATAAAGGAAAGGAGCTTAAAGAAGTGAAAATATCAGAAAATAAATTAAAAAAGATTTTAGAAAAATATCCAAAACAACGCAAAGGAGAAATAAGAAGAAAAAAAGAGCTTTGCATATTTTGCGGCAAAAACAAAATGAACAGTGCAACCT
Organism: uncultured Lachnospiraceae bacterium; assembly: GCA_963544505.1. Lineage (GTDB taxonomy): Bacteria > Bacillota > Clostridia > Lachnospirales > Lachnospiraceae > CAUUFM01. The sequence goes on from CAUUFM010000001.1 coordinate 26,941, forward strand.
TTTGTGCTTGCTATGAATGTTTAGGAGTTGCAGGTCTTGAAGCAAACAATCAAAAATGTTTAGAAACCATAGAGGAGAATTTAGAGAAGTTAGAAAAAAGAGAGGACGAATGGAGCTGAACGAAGAAATGGCTAAAAACATTGAGTAGTATAACAAAATGCCTAAGCTTATAAAGGATAATTTAAACGAGATTATGAGGGAGGAATAAAAGTGGAGCAGAGAAATAAATATTTGCAAAATATCAAAGAATATGAGCAAAACAGAAAACCCGTTTATTATATCGCAGGGCCTATAACAGGGATAAAAGATTATAAAAAGAATTTTGCCAATGCAGAAGACAAACTAAAGGCTATGGGATATTCGGTATTCAACCCGGCAGTATTCCCCGAAGGAATGAGCTATAAGTCATATATCAAGATATGCAAAAACGTTATTGAAGAGGTTGACGCCGTGTATTTTCTAAAGGGCTGGGAGAATAGCATAGGGGCAAGGATAGAAAGAGCGCACGCGGAGAGTTTAGGAAAAGTGATAGAGGCAGAATAATATTTATAAATGCAATGCAGGAAAGGAGGCAAAATTGAAATATAAACTTAACACCCTATATAACGAAGATTGCTTAGAAGCAATGAAGAATATACCCGACAAGTATTTTGATTTAGCCATAGTTGACCCACCGTATGGAATAGGCATAGACGGACAAAAAGAGTATATAAGCAAGACCAACAGCAAACACAACAGAAAATCACATACATTTTATGGCTGGGATCAGGAAAGACCGGGAAAAGAATATTTCAGAGAGCTGGAGAGGGTATCAAAACACCAAGTAATTTGGGGTGGTAATTATTTTGTTCAGTATCTTCAACCTACAAAAGGCTGGCTTGTATGGGATAAAGGACAACACGGACTTAGTATGTCAGATTGCGAGCTTGCCTATACTTCTTTTAACAAACCTACAAGAGTTATAAACATAAACAGAGGGGAGCTGAGAAGAGAGAGAACTATACACCCTACACAAAAACCTATTAAGTTATATGATTGGATATTGTCGTTGTTTGCGAATCAAGATTATAAAGTGATAGACACTCATTGTGGAAGTGGCAGTAGTTTAATAGCTTGTCATAGAGCCGGCATAGAGTTTTTAGGTTTTGAAATACAAGAGGAATATTATAAATCAGCAAAAGTAAGGCTGGAGGCGGAACAAGCACAGCTAAGGCTATTTGATTATATAAAATAGGGGGAGTACAAGTGAGTGATGTGGTCAAAGTGCTGGAATATTTTCGCGATATTCCAAAGCAAATGAAGATAAATAATGACATTATTCAAGATTTAGAAGACCGGCACTATAATACATTAAAATCTGCACAGTTTGACGGTATTTCAAAAGAGAAAGGTAGCATTTCTAATCCGGTGGAGGAAACTGTATTAAACATACCGGAGAGCGTGAGAAACACTATAGATAGGTTACAGAGGGAAAACAGGAAGCTGGAGAAAATGCAAAAAGAAATAACAGAGGAATTGCTAAAGTTAGAGTATCGGGAACGAAAGATAGTATATGAGTTTTACATATATGAGTACAACTGGGAAAAAATAGCGAGAGGCTTTTATTCTGTTAGACAATGTAAAAATATCAGAAATGCCACACTAAAAAAATTAGAGATTCAATTTAAAGGTAATATATTTAAAAACTTTTAGAAAGGGGTAAATATGAAAAAGCTTATAAAATCAATCGAATATAATCAAACGGAGATAATAAAAAATATAATTGAGTTACACAGTCCTACTCAAAAAATTGATTGCGACGCAACATATAGCATAGGCAATTTTTACAAAAACACAGGGATTTCTCAACCAGATTACAAATTTGATATAAATCCGCAAGTGGAAGGTGTAGAAAAATTTGATTGTAGAAATTTACCATTAAATGACAATAGCTTGTATTGTATGATATACGACCCTCCTTTTTTAGCCACTACAGGGAAATCATTATTGAAAGAGGATAATAGCAATATAATAAACAAAAGATTTGGAGTTTACAAAAACGAACAAGAACTACATAAATTTTATGTTGACAGTATGAAAGAGGCTTATAGGATTTTGAAACAGGGAGGAATTTTAATTTTTAAATGTCAAGATAAGGTTAGCTCCGGAAAGCAATATATGAGCCATTGCTTTATACAAAATGCAGCCATTGATATTGGGTTTTATCCAAAAGATTTATTTATATTATTGGCAAAAAGCAGAATAGTTGCCGATTGGCAAATAAAAAATCAAAAAAATGCTCGTAAATTTCATAGTTATTTTTGGGTTTTTGAAAAATCAAGAAAAATAATTAAATATCTATAATAAGCAAATAAAATTAAATTTTGAAGAATGTTTAAAATTGCCCGCTATTGCCCGTTTTTTGAGCTATAATTGTTATAACCGAAAACAAGGCAAGGCAAAGAAAAATTAACGTTCTTCAATTTTTGAAGAGCGTATTTTTTTGTAATTTCTAACGTGCAAGAATAACGGCAGCAGAGAAACAAACAAAGAAGAGGGGAAAAGAAAGGAATTTTTATGGCTAGGAAAAGAGAGCCTGACAGGGATATAGCACGAGAGATTTATATAAAATCAAAAGGAACACTAACCCCCAAGGAGATAGCAGAAAAACTAAAGCTACCCTCTGAGAAGGTAAGGAAGTGGAAAAGCCTTGATAAATGGGAGGAAGAACTAAAGAAAAAGAAGAGAGGCGCACAGCCCGGAAACAAAAACGCTAAAGGCTCCGGAGCACCAAGGGGAAATAAAAACGCAGAGATACACGGAGCATATAGCAAAATTGACATTGCCAATCTATCGGAAGAGGACAGGGCATACATAGAAGCAATTAGCTTGGAGAATGAAGAGAATCTACTAACAGAACTTAGATTGTTAAGGCTAAAAGAAAAAGAGATAAGAGGGAAAATGGAAGCTCTAAACAAAGAGCCGGAAGACACACTATACCTAAGCAGAGTGGCTGAAATGTATGCGGCATATAGCATAGAAGAGCTGGAGGGATTGGAGCCGGAGGAAAGAGAAAAACTACTCAAAGAGCTTAGGCTAAAGATGAAGACAGTAACCAAAGAGAGCAAGTTTGAAAGAGAACAGAAACTCATTACAGCCTACGACAAGATACACGGGCGTATTATCAAGTTGTTAGACACTATCAAGAGTTATCACACAGATAAAAAGCGGCTTGAACTTGATACACTTCGATATGATTTATCAAAACAAAAAGCCACAGGAAGTATTGAGGTTGACCCATTCGATGAGAACGAAGAGAGCGAAGAAAAATAAAAAGGTACTTTCGCCAACAGATATACTCTGTGGGTCGGCGAAAGTGCGGGCCTTTTTTAGGTAAAAAAATATTTTTTACACTTCCGAAAATTCATACACAAGGGAAGGGAGGGGGCTTGTGAAACTTCATACAGCAAACGCTGTGGCAGAATTTCTAAACTTAACAGAGCGCAGGGTAAGACAGCTTAGGGACGAGGGAATCATAAGAGAAACACGCCCCGGACTTTACAAGCTAATTGAAGTCAACCACGATTATATCGACTACCTAAAGGGTGGAATAAAATCAGAGGAAAAGATAAGCTACCATGAAGAGAGGGCAAAGCTGGTAAGGGCAAAGAGGCGAAACCAAGAGCTTGATTTGAGGTTAAGAGAGAAAGAGCTACACGAGGCAGCAGAAATTGAGGAAGTAATGGGGGAAATGCTGATAAATTTTAAAGTAAGACTGTTATCAATTCCTACTAAGTTATCACCTTTACTTGCAAATAAAAAAAGCAAAACAGAAATTCACAAAATATTAAGCGAAGCGGTTGAGGAAGCACTGGGTGAACTGGTAGACTTTCCGACCGCTTTTGGCATTGAAGAGATGGAGGACGAGACAGAGGAAAAACAGGAAGAGAAAGAAGAGGAAACAAAAAGGAATGAAGCTAAAAAAACACACTCAAAATCTACTAAAGAAGATATTTCGCACCCTAAAGCCTCCTCCTAAAATCACAGTAGCTCAGTGGGCGGACGAGCACAGGAGATTAAGCCCGGAAGCGTCGGCAGAGCCGGGACGCTGGAAGACTTCAAAAGCTCCATACCAAAGAGAAATAATGGACGCCATAGGAGATATTGAAGTACAAAAAGTGGTTGTAATGAGTGCGGCACAAGTCGGAAAATCTGACGCTTGCATACTAAATCCTCTTGGCTACTATATGCACTATGACCCAAGCCCAATTATGATTTTGCAACCAACCATACAAATGGCTGAATCCTTTTCTAAAGACCGTGTAGCTCCAATGCTTAGAGATACCCCAGTGCTTGCAGAGAGAATAAATGACAAAGCAAGAAATAGCGGCAATACAATTTTACAAAAGATATTTCCGGGAGGGCATTGTACTTTAGTTGGAGCTAACAGCCCCTCCAGTTTGGCAAGTAGACCCATAAGGATATTGCTTGCAGATGAAATAGACCGCTACCCTCCAACGGCAGGGAATGAGGGCGACCCCTTATTACTTGCGGGAAAGAGATTGACAACATTTTGGAACAAAAAAACAGTCTGTGTAAGCACACCTACAACCAAAGGGCTGTCAAGAATTGAGGTTGAATACGAACACAGTACACAAGAGGAGTGGACTGTGCCTTGCCCGGCTTGTGGAGAATACACAACGCTTGACTGGGCCGGGATTATATTTGACAAAACCAATCCGGAGGACATTTCCTACACTTGTCCTCATTGCGGAGTTATATCAGCGGAACACGACTGGAAAGAGTTATTTTATAAAGGCAAATTTAGCGCGAAGCACCCAAATAGAAAAGTAAGGGGCTTTCACTTGAACTCTTTAGCATCACTTTTCGTTGAGTGGTCTGACGTTGTTAAGAAATTCCTTGTTGCTGTGGAAGAAATGAAAAAAGGCAACATTGAACTTTTGAAAGTTTGGACCAATACAGAAATGGGGCAGAGCTGGGAAGAGGAGGGAGAAACATTGGAACACGAAGAATTATATCAAAGGTGCAAAGAGTACGGGGCAGAGGTGCCGGCTTCGGTTATTGTATTAACAGCCGGAGTGGACGTGCAAGACGACCGTTTTGAAATTGAGGTAGTGGGCTGGGGAGAAGAAAAAGAAAGCTACGGAATATATTACAAAGTAATGTACGGCGACTTAAAGCTGGATAATGTTTGGCAAGAGCTGGACGAGTATTTGGCAAAAACCTTTACAACGGCAGATGGAAGAAAGCTACCAATTCTTGCAACTTGCATAGACAGTGGAGGACACTTTACGCAAGAGGTTTACAAGTTTTGCAAATCAAGGGTGGCGAGGAGAATATGGGCTATCAAGGGAAAGGGTGGAGCGCAAGTGCCTTATTATTCCAAACCAAGTACCGGCAACGCCTATAAAACACCCCTTTTCACTTTGGGGGTTGATACCGGCAAGGCTATTTTATACCAACGGTTAGGAGTAGAAGAGGCGGGACCTAACTACTGTCACTTTCCGGCGGAAGACGGAAGAGGTTACACAGAAACGTACTTTAAAGGGCTAACAGCAGAAAAAATGGTAATGACATACAAAAAGGGGCGTGCTCAATATGTTTGGAGGCTCAAAGAGGGAATAAAGAGAAATGAGCCGTTAGACATCAGAGTGTATGCTACCGCAGCGCTTGAAATAAGCAATCCTACCTTGCATAAAAGGAAACAAAAAGAAGTGAAACCTAAAAAGACGAGAGGTACAAGAACAAGGGGGATAAGTTAAATGAATAGAGAAGAACTGAAAGAGAGGCGTGAAGTTGCTGTAAAGCATAGAAAGGCTTGGATTGAGGCAGAACTTGAAGTAACCACACACCAAAGCTACAGTATTGGGAGTAGAAGCCTCACGAGAGCAAACCTAAGCGAGATTAGAGCAACAATAGAATATTGGAACAATGAAATTGCGAAGATTGACAATCTCTTAAATGGGGGTGGAAGAAATCGCATTTATTTAGGTGTGCCGAGAGATTTATAACAGAGAGGAGGAGAAATGGGAGTAATATCCAAAACCCTTGAAATCATAGCTCCTAGATTTGCTTTGAACAGAGCAATTGCAAAGCATAGGTTGGAGGTAGTGAAAAAAATAAAAAACACAGGATATAGCAACTACGGAGCTTCGAGAAGCAAAAAAGGGCTGGTTGGCTGGAGTGCCACAGGGGGAAGCAGTAAAGAGGACATAGAGGCAAATATACAGCTTCTTAGAGAGCGCTCACGAGATTTATATATGGGCGTACCTATCGCAACCGGGGCTATTAAGACTTGCAGAACAAATGTGGTAGGTGCCGGGCTTAGGCTAAAAAGTCAAATAGACTACAAAGCCATAGGAATATCACAAGAGAATAGTCGAGAACTGGAGGAGAAGATAGAAAGGGAATTTGCCTTGTGGGCGGATTCCACAGCTTGCGACCTTGAAAGGCTTGACAATTTCTATGAATTGCAGCAGCTGGCTTTTATCAACTGGCTAATATCCGGGGACCTTGTAGCCTTGCTTCCTACAACCCAAAGAGCGAATATGCCGTACGACATTAGAATACAACTCATAGAAGCAGACAGACTAAGTACACCAACCACAGAGAAGAGAAACCCGCTTGTAACAGAGGGGGTGGAAATAAACAAGCAAGGAGAGGTAACAGCCTATCACATTTGCAACAAGCACCCGCTGTCTAAAGAAATGGGGCAGAAAGAATGGAAAAGGGTTGAGGCATACGGGAAAGAAACCGGGAGACCAAACGTCTTGCACATTATGAACAGAGAGAGGATAGGGCAAAGACGAGGAGTGCCATTCCTCGCTCCGGTTATAGAGGCACTAAAACAGCTTGGAAGATACACAGACGCGGAGCTGATAGCAGCAGTGGTAAGCGGTATGTTTACTGTTTTTATCGAGAAGAAAGGAATTTCAAGCGAACTACCTTTTGGGGAAGTTGTACCGGAGGAAATGCAAGCAGACAGGAATGACCCAAACAGCATTGAGCTTGCGCCGGGGGCCATTGTAGACCTTAACGAGGGAGAGGAAGCAAAGACGGTAAACCCCGGGCGACCTAACACAGCTTTTGACGGATTTGTAACCTCTATCACAAGACAGATAGGAGCAGCACTTGAAATCCCATACGAACTCTTAATAAAAAACTTCAACGCTTCCTATTCAGCAAGCAGAGGGGCATTATTAGAGGCTTGGAAAATGTTTAGAATGTATAGGGAATGGCTTTCTAATGATTTTTGCCAACCTGTATACGAGGAGTGGCTGGCAGAGGCTGTGGCAAAAGGCAGGATAGTTGCCCCGGGATTCTTTGAAGACCCACTAATCAGAAAAGCGTACAGCTCCGCAGAATGGAATGGACCGGCACAAGGGCTACTAAACCCGGTGCAAGAGGTAACAGCAGCAGAGAAGAGGGTGGCAAACGGTTTTAGCACAAGAGCCAAAGAGTCAAAGGAAATGAACGGCACGGACTACTACAGGAATATAAACCAACTGAAAACAGAGGAGGCGCTACTAAGCGAAGTTATCAAGACAAAAACAGGAGAAGTGGAGGAGGCACTGGAATAAATGAAAGACAAGGTAAAAAAGTTTTGGAACTTTAAGGAAGCGGAGGGAGGAAATCCGGCAGAGCTGATATTGTACGGAGAAATCTCCGAGGCTTCTTGGTGGGGCGACGAAGTAACCCCCAAAATGTTTAACGAAGACCTAAAGGCACTGGGCGACGTTGATAACATTGTAGTTAGAATAAACAGCGGTGGAGGCGATATATTCGCAGCGGCGGCGATTTACACACGCCTCAAAGAACACAAGGCAAATATCACAGTGAAGATTGACGGCTGGGCGGCGTCGGCGGCGACCACAATCGCTATGGCAGGGGATAAGGTAGAGATAGCAAACAACGCTATTTTTATGATACACGACCCATTGTTTGGGCTTTTTGGTTACTACAACGCTAAAGATATGGCAAAAATGCAAGAAGAATTAGAAATAATCAAAAAGGGCATTGTAGCAGCATATCAACTAAGGACAGGAAAGACAGAGGAAGAGATAAGCGAGCTTATGAGTGCCGAAACTTGGTACACAGCGCAGGAGGCTATAGACAATGGGTTTGCAGACAGTTTGATGTTTGAGGTGTCGGTCAACACTGTTATCAATTCCGGAGCTGTAAGTGTAAACGGAGTGAAAATTGCGGCGAACAACTACAAAATACCAAATGAGATATTGAATCTGTGCCAAAACCACGCCAACGGTAAAGATTTTAATATAAAAACAAAAAACAATGAAGAACAGAAAGGGGATAAACCGATGGAAGAAATTAAAACGGTTGAAGAACTAAAAGAAGCCTATCCGGAGCTTGTAAAACAGATTGAAGAGGCGGCAAAGGAAGAGGAAAGAAACAGAATCAAAGAGATTGAAGAAATCGCAGAGCCGGGAGCAGAGGACGTGGTAAATTCCGCAAAGTTTGAAACTTTTGAAAAAGCCGGCAACGTAGCAATCAAAATTTTGAACGCCAAAAAGCAGGCAGGAAAAAACTACTTGCAGAATAGGGAAAAAGACGTACAAAATTCCGGAATGAACGGGGTTGAGCCAGCACCGGCGCCGACAGGACCGAAAGAAGACGAGTACCAAGCGGCGATTGACAAGGCGTACCCAAAAACAAAATAAGAAAGGAGAACAAATGATGTACGAAGTAAAAAGAGAAGACCTTGTACCAAAAAATCTCTTTGCCGGAGATTTTCCGGTGGTAACCGGGGTGGAAAAAGTAAAAGCCGGAACACCGGTGGGAGAGCATACCTTGGTAGCTCTTAAATCTACAGGGATTGAAGCAGCAAGTGCAAGCAATCTATCAGATTTACACGGAATCACAGCCACAGCCGCGGAGGGCGGAAAAGAGGTGGTTGTATATTTGACGGGAGAGTTTAAAACTTCGGCTATTAACTTCTCGGCGGGAGCAGAAGCTGAAAAAGTAAAAACAGCTTTAAGAAAGCTGAACATTTTTTTGAAATAAGAAAGGAGCAAATAGAATATGCCAAATTTATTCGAAGCTAGAACAATGGGAACTCTTGTAACAAGAATTCCTAGAACTTCTACTTTTTTGATTGATACATTTTTCAAGAATGTAGAAACATTCGTAACAGAGGGCGTGGACGTAGATTTTAAGAAAGGCAACAGAAAACTTGCGCCTTTTGTCCACCCAAAAATCGGAGGAAAGACTGTACCGAACGAGGGCTACCAGACCACAACATACAAACCGCCTATGATTGGACCCAACACAATCACAACAGCCGGAGACCTTATGAATAGACTTGCCGGAGAGAATCCATATAGTGGGAAAACACCGGCAGACAGGGCAGTAGAAAAACTGGGTAAAGATATGGAAAAGCTGGAGGAAATGATAACAAGGAGAATTGAGTGGATGGCGGCACAAGCCCTATTTACCGGCGTAATTCCAATTAAGGCAGAGGGATTGGACGAGGTAATAGACTTCAACTTTACCAACAAGGTAACCCTTAGTACAAAGAAATGGAACACAAAAGAAGCCGACCCAATCGCTGATATTAAGGGTTGGAGAAAGAAAGTACAGGAAACCGGCTCCGTGAATTGTGATATTTGCATTATGGCCTCCGATGTAACAAGTCTTTTCCTTTCTAATGAAAAGGTGCAAAAGGAACTTGATGTAAAAAGTTACAACCTTGCGAAGATTGAGCCTAAGGAACTTCCGAACGGTGCTACCTATATTGGCACTATTCCGGGACTTGGGCTTGATATTTACGAGTACAATGAAATGTACCTTGATGATTTTACAGATCCGGAAGCACCGGAAACTCTTCCACTTGTGCCGGAAAAAACCGTTACACTTCTTTCCACAAGCGCAGCATACAGCAGATATTATGGAGCTGTTACTATTCTGAACGAAGAAACGGGAGAATTTGAAACTATTGAAGGAGAAATGGTGCCGGAGAGCTGGACAGAAAGAAATCCGGCCAGACGCTTCTTGCAGCTTAACAGTCGGCCTCTTCCGGTGCCTCACGAAGTGGATAGCTGGTTGGTTGCTACTGTGTACTAATGAACTTCAAGGCACAACTGGAAGCGGATATAGACAATGTATTTCACAAGACAGATGAATTTGCAGAGGTAAAGGAAATCTACTACAATGGCAAATTATTAAAAGCAAGAGTAGTAATTGACTACAGCGAAGAAAACGAGAAAAAGGCTGGAAACGGAAATGTGGAAGGTCTTTTTTCTTGTGATTTATTAGTGTTTATATCCCTTAAAGAACTGGGGAAAGTACCAAGGCAGGGGCAAGAAATAGAAATAGACGGGGAAATCTACACAATAGAAAAGATAAAAAACGAAGTTGGAGAGCTAACGCTGTACCTAAGCAATATAGCAGAGTAAGGACAGTGATTGAAAATGATTGAAATAACAGAAAACAAAATAAAACAGATTGAAGCGATACTATCAGCAGTACCCGGAGGCGCTGAAAAAGCGTACACAAAGGCAATCAACACAGCGATAAAAGGCGTAAAAAAGACCGTTTACAGAGAAGTAATGGGGCAATTTGCTATCAGCAAAGACGTGTTAGAAAAATATACCGAAGAAACTGTAAGGAAAGCAAGTAGCGACAACGTGTGCGGTACTGTTATTTTCTCAGGGGAGCAAATACCGCTTTATAAATACAGCTTAACAAGTCCAAAAAAACCAAGCAGACACTTAAAAATGCCGGTAATCGGAGGACAACAAACCGCAGCAGTTCTGGAGGGTGCTTTTGTGCAGAGAATGAAAAGCGGGCACTTAGGAATTTTCAGACGCACCGGAGGAATAAGCCAAAGAACAGGAAAACCTGAAATCACAGAGCTTATGGGGTCGTCTTTACGCTCAATGGCTAATAATTCGGTGGTGCTTGATAAAGTTTATGAGGAAATGCAAAAAAAGGTAGATACTACACTGGAGAAAGAAATAGAAAGATTGTTAAGAGGTTAATATATGACACCTACAATACTTTTGGAAACTCTAAGAGATTATATCGAGGAAAAAACAAAAGACCTCATATTGCCTCTAAGAGTGAAAACGGGGGTAACTGAAAAAGAAAGAGCTCCAAAGGTTTATATGATGAACCTACCAAACAAGGAAGACGAAATACAACAAATACCATACATTTTAATTAAATACTTAACAGGGAAAGATGAACAACAACCGGGAAAAGCAACAGAGAGTGAAGCAAGGATAAGAATTATTATAACCACATATAACGAGGACGGACAAGAGGGCGCATTAGCCTTGCTGAACGTGATTAGTAGAATCCGTATAAACCTACTGAAAGAAAGAGAAGTAGGAGGGCAATTTAGACTGATTATGCCTGTCGAATCTATCGTTTACCCGGAAAATACAAGCCCCTACTATCTAGGGGAAATAATGACAATGTGGACACTTCCACCAATAGAAAGAGAGGTTGAGTTATGACAAAAAAAGAAGAAAAGTTAGAAAAAGCTCCGGAAATCAAAGCAGGGAGCGAAAAAAAGACTTTTTGCTACATTGGACCAAACTTGCCACAAGGAGCGCTAAAGAAAAATAGCGTCTTTATGGGAACAAGGAAGGAAATCTTGGACAAATTTAAGGAAGAGATAGAAAAGTACCCACAAATCCCAAGGCTGATTGTGGATATTAACAGTTTGGCAGAGGCAAAAAGCAAGCTGGAACAGACAGGAAACACATTAAACAAAAGCTACAATGACATTTTAAGCACTGTGGCAGAGATTGAAAGGGGGTAAATAAATGGCTTATCAACACGGAATGAGAAGCAAACAGGTTGAAACAAGCATACAGACACCGGTTACAGCAACAAGCGGAGTACCTTTTGTGGTAGGCGTAGCGCCAATTCAGACCACCGGAGGAGCTACAAACGAGCCTATTTTATGCAATTCATTTGCAGAGGCAAGCAAACTACTTGGGTATAGCGAAAAATGGGATAAATACAGTCTTTGCGAAGTGATGTACTCACAATTTAAGCTGTATGGAGTAGCACCGGTGGTATTTGTGAATGTACTGGACAAAACAAAGCACAAAAAAACAACAAGTCCAAAATCTTATCCAGTGACTGACAGAAAGGTGTTGTTGCCACTTGAAGCAATCAAGGAAACGGTAACGGTAAACAGCTATAACCTTGGAACAGACTACGAGCTGATTTATGACGGAGAAAATCTTGTGGTAGAACTGTTAGAAGACGGAAACGTACCAAAAGAAACCGGAGAATTGACAATAGGCTTTGACGAGGTGGCGCCGGAGCTTGTAAAAGAAACGGACATTATCGGAGGTTTTGATGTAAGCACAAACAAGTACAAAGGGTTGGAACTTATCGACAAGGTTTTTGCAAAGTACGTAATTGTAGCGGACCTAATCTTGGCGCCGGGCTGGAGTAACAAAAGTACAGTTGCGGCGGTAATGGCTACCAAGTGTGAGAATATCAATGGAATTTTTGAGGCAAAGGCGCTCATTGACATAGACGCGACAGAAACAAAAGTGTATAGCGATGTGCCGGGCAAAAAGAAAAAAGACAATATCTTTTCCAAATATCAAATCACTTGCTGGCCTAAAGTCAAATTAGGGGAAAAAGTATTCAATCTTTCCACACACCTTGCAGGAGTAATGGGAAAGACTGATATGGAAAATGACGGTTATCCGTCAGAATCTCCGTCTAACAAATCTCTAAAGATTGACGCAGTGGTACTAACAGATAAAACAGAGCTGTTGTTGGATTTAAAAGAAGCAAACCTCCTAAACAGTCAAGGCATTGTAACGGCGTTAAATTTCATTGGAGGCTATGTGCTTTGGGGTAATGAAACAGCTTGTTATCCAGCAAACACAGACATTAAAGACTACTTTATTTCAGTGGGACGTATGTTCGGCTGGGTTGCAAACAGTGTGATTCTCACATATTGGAAAAAACTTGATAAGAATATTACAAGTCGCTTTGTGGATTCTATCGTGGACAGTATCAATATTTGGCTGAATGGACTTGTTGCAGAGGGTAAGATTTTGGGCGGTCGTGTAGAATTTAAGCCGGAAGATAACAATTTGACAGCTCTTATGGGCGGCAAAGCTGTATTCCGTATCCACCTAACACCGGCAAGCCCGGCGAAAGAAGTTGTGTTCCTCTTAGAATACGACCCAAGCTATGTGATTACGCAATTTGCGGCATAAGGAGGTAAAGGAAATGAAAATTGAAAACGGAACAATTAACTTTGCTGTATTCGAGGGAGCGACAGAGTATCTAGGAATGGCAGAGGCAACCTTGCCGGAGTTTGCAACGATTGCAGAGGAAATAAAAGGGGCGGGTATTGCCGGCTCTTTCAGTGGGGCATATACAGGACACTTTGAGGCTATGACACTTGGCCTCAATTTCCGAAGCGTCACACCGTCAGCAATCCAACTAATGGAGCCAAGGACACACCAAATTGAATTGAGAGCGGCACAGCAGAAGTGGAACAGCACAAGCGGCAAAAACGAAGTGGACCATATCAAACACGTATTGTCAGTGGTGCCGCTGAAATACGCTCCGGGCAAAGTGGCACCGGCAAGCCCGGCGGACTCAAGCGGGGAGTATTCGGTAAGCTACTATGCCATTTTCATCAATGGAAAGAGAACGGTTGAAGTTGATATTATCAATTTTATTTGCTTTATCAATGGGAAAGATTATTTAGAAGATGTTAGAAAAGCATTAGGAAAATAAGCGGAAGCCCCGCTTATTTTCTTTTGTAGGAGGCGAAAATGGAAAAGAAAAAAGAAAAATCAATGACGGTTTACAATCACAAATTAAGCGCACCATTCGACTATGAGGGCAAAAAGTATGAAGAACTAACTTTTGACTTCGGAGCGCTTAGCGGAAATGACGCAATAATGATTGAGGAAGAACTGGAAGGAATAAATAAATATATTCTTGCTCCGGAAACCTCAAAAGCATATCAAAGTAGAATGGCGGCAAGAGCGGCGGGAGTACCGGCAGACCTTATAGAGGCTCTACATCTTCAAGATTTTAACCGTATCACTTCGGCGGCAAGAAATTTTTTAGTAGGGCAGGAGCTGTAGGGCCGGCTTGGTGGAGGGAGCAGGCTATAAGGTTATCGAGGGCAACATATACCCCAGTAACCCATTTCTTGTCCTTATCCCTCTACCAATTTATCAAAATGATAGACACAGTGAATGAGATTATCGAAAAAGATGAGAAGAAATGAAAGGAGTAAGGAATGGCAAAAGAATTTGAATTATTATTCAAGCTACAAGCAGCAATAGGGCCTAACTTCAAAAACTCTTTTCAATCCGCAAAATCAGCAACGCAAACGCTGGATAAAGACCTAAAAAAGCTCAAAGAAACCTCCGGAAGTATTGACAATTTCAAGAGGTTAAGTGCACAACTGGATAACAGTAAATCGAAGTTGACAGACCAAAAAAAGGTACTTGCAGAACTTAATCAAAAATTAAGAGATAGCGGGGACCAAAATGTGAAATTAACAGAGAAAATAAGAAGACAAGACGCGGCAATAGCCAAGACCGAGGAGAAGATAATAAAAGAAAGTAAAAGCCTACAAGACCTAAGAGGGAAGCTGGAAGAGGCAGGAGTAAGCACAAACAATCTAAGCAAAGAAAAGCAGAAGCTGGCAAGAGAAATTGAAAAGGTTGATAAGGCAAATGAAAAGCTGAAAAACATCGGTGTAATGCAAGCCGAAAATCAAAAGAAGATAGCGGCAACAAAGACGGAGTTTTTAAAAACAACAGCAGCAATAGGAGCAGTCTTTACAGGAACAATAGTGGCTATGGACAAGGCAGCCGGAGCGCTGGACAGAGTGGATAAATTAAGTCAAAAAATAGGTTTTTCAAGGAAAGCGTTTCAAGAGTGGGATTATATCTTGGGACAATCAGGAGCAAGTATAGAGGGGCTTCAAACTGGAATGAAGACGCTAAACGGGCGTATGCACGAAGCGGCAAAAGGAAAGGGAGAGGGTGAGGAGGCTCTAAAGAAATTAAATGTTGCAGCCGTGAACACTAACGGAACAATGAGAAAGCAAGAAGAGGTATTCAATGATGTAGTAAGAAAGCTACAAGAAATGCCACAAGGTGCGGAGAAGTCTAAACTAGCTTTTGAGTTGTTTGGCAAGTCGGGGCTTGAGCTGATGCCTTTGCTCAATAGTGCCGGAGGTAGTGTTGATGAATTAAGAAAAAAAGCCCACGAGCTGGGAATAGTGATGAGTGATGAGGCGGTGGACGCCGGGGTGCTTTATGGAGATACAATGGACGACCTCAAAAAGACGCTTGGAGGGGTTGCAACACAAATCCTAACTACATTTATGCCGGCAATCATTAAAGGTGCAGAAAAGCTAACAAAAGGAGCTGCGGCTGTATCTAAATTTGCAAGAGAACACCCAAAACTGATTGAGTTATTAGGGAAAGTAGCTGTAGGGCTGGCAGCAGCAAAAGTGGGAACACTGGGGCTAAAACTCGGATTCTTAAACGCAAAAGGCGGGGTGCTTCAAATCTTCACAGCTTTTACGAAATTAAAAAGTTTAAACCTGGCAGCGAAATTAGGAAAGTTTGGAGGGCTACTTGGAGGAATGACCGGGAAAATAGGGCTTATTGTACTTGCTATCGGAGCGGTCATAACAGTATTAAAAGCGATAACAGAAAATGCGGACGCTGTAAGAGAGAAAATAAGAGAAATTTTTGGAGAGGGCGGTGTAGCTGTTTTTGATAAATTTCTTGAAGTCATTAACAATATATCAAACACAATCAAAAAAGCGTTTGCAGGAACAGGGTCGGAATCAATAAAAAATCTCTTTGACCTATTCAAAGAGGGTAGCCCGATTATGGAAGCTGTAAAAAAAGTGTTTAACGCCCTGGTACAGGAGCTACCCACAATTTTTGCAGTAATAGGAAATTTTGCACAAGCAATCTTGCCCACACTGATTAGTGTAATGAGTACGGTTATAAATGTTGTGTCGGAAATTATTCAAGCAATTTTACCGATAGTGTTGGATTTAGTGAGTGCGCTTTTGCCAATTATCCGGCAAATAGCAGAGGGAGTGCTACCGGTTCTTGCAACAATAATAAATACCGTGGCACAAGCGGTATTACCTCTAATTGACAGCATTTTACCTGTACTTATTAATGTTATTGAAACAGTAGCACGGGCTATTTTGCCTTTAATTGAAGAAATTTTACCGATGTTGAGTGAGGCAATAAATTTTTTAATTCCTCTTATCACTATCTGGGCTGATGTATTCTCGACACAGCTGGGAGCAGCAGTAGAAAATATAAAAGCTGTATTAAAAGGACTACAAGACATTTTTCAAGGCTTAATAGATTTTATAACTGGAGTATTTACAGGAGATTGGGAAAAGGCTTGGGGCGGAGTGATAAAGGTTTTCGGTGGAGTTTGGGATACAATTGGAGCATTAGTTAAAGCTCCTATAAACGGCATTATCACACTGGTAAATAAAGCAATTGGAGGACTTAACAAATTAAAAGTACCGGATTGGGTGCCGGGTTTAGGTGGAAAAGGAATTAACATTCCGCAAATACCATTACTTGCCAAGGGCTCTATGCACACACCAGACACATTCATAGCCGGAGAAGAGGGACCGGAGCTTATAACGGGCTCAAAAGGAAAAAGAGTATTTACGGCAGGACAAACAATCGGAATATTTGGCAAGATAAAAAATGCTTACCAAACAGCAAAAGAAGTAGTAACGAACCCAGCTCCTAAACTGGTGGTAGCCGGAGCAGGAGGAGGGCATAGTGTGGTTATCAATTCAAACCCGGTATTTCACATAGAAAATGGAAATTCGGAAGAGATTGACGCAAAACTAAAAGAAAATAATGAGATGTTAAAAAGAGAAATTAAAAGCGAGCTGGAGGAAGACGCAGAGGATAATAGACGCAGGAGGTATGATTAATGAAAACATACACAACAATAGCAGGGGATAAATGGGATAGTGTAGCCTACAAAACAATAGGAGATTGTGGAAAAATGGATATTCTCATAAAAGAAAATATCAAACATAGAGAAACCTATATTTTCCCGGCTGGAATTGTCCTATGTATACCGGAACTTCCGGAAGAGGAAAATAATGTACTACCTCCTTGGAAAGAGAATAGACAAGATGAAAGTTAGAAGAACGAGAGTTTATATCAAAATTGAGGGCAAAGACATAACCAAGACTTTAGGAAATTACTTAACAGGATTTAGTTATACCGACAACGAAGAAGAAGCGGCAGACGACCTACAAATAAACCTTGAAGACAGAGAGGGGCGTTGGCTCAGTGATTGGCTTTCAAAGGCAGGTAAAGGCTTAAAAGTGGAAGCAAAGATACTACAAGAGGAGGGGGGCAAGTCCCGCCCTCTTCCTTGTGGAATTTTTGAAATTGACAATATTTCAAGCTCCGGACCACCGGACAAGGTAACATTAAAAGCAATCAGCTTGCCTACAAGTGGAAGTTTGTCCGGAGAGGAAAAATCGAGGGCTTGGGAAAAGGCGAAATTGTCAAGCATAGCAGGAGAAATTGCAAAAGCAAACAAAATGGGGTTTTTCTTTGATTCAAGTTATGACCCAGCTATGACAGAAAAGAACAGCAAAAACAGACAGACATTGCATTTTTACAAGACATATGCAAGGAAGCCGGAATAAACCTAAAAATTACAGCGCGAAAAATAGTAATGTTTGACGCGTCAAAATATGAAAAAATGAAACCGGTTGCCAGATTTATAAAAGGAGCGTCCGATATATTCGGATATAAATTTGCAACAAACCTAAAAGATACAGGGTATTCAAGCTGTGAGGTGAGTTACACCGACAGCAAGACAAGAAAAACGATAAAAGGAAAGTTTGACAACCCGGACAAAGGGAAAGTCAAAAAGATACTAAAAATAAATACAAAAGTCAGCAATGTACAAGAGGCTAACGAGCTGGCAAAGAAGAATTTAAGAGAAAAGAACAAAAAAGAAACCACGGCAGGATTGGAGGTGCTGGGTAATGTTAAATATGTTGCAGGAAACACAGTAGAGATTAAAGGCTGGGGCCTGTATGACGGAAAATACATTATTGAAACCGCAGGACATAGCGTGGGAAGCGGAGGTTATACAACCTCTTTAACTCTTAGAAAGGTATTGAAAGGGTATTGAGTATGGCAAATCTGAAAGAGATAATCAGAATAGGCAAAGTGTCAAGTGTGGACGCTGGAAAAAAAACGGCAAGAGTGGTATTTGAAGACAAAGACAATGTTGTGTCGGCAGAGCTTCCGGTATTGGTAAATACACCTACAATAAAAGCAAAAGATAGTCAAGGGGGAGAGTGTACCTTGGATATAAAGCCTTGTCTTCCAAAGGTGGAGCAAATGGTGGTAGTGGTATATTTACCAAGTGGAGGAGGCGACGGATTTATATTAGGGGAGTTATAAATAATGGCGGTAATTGGAGCATTAGGAAATATAACCTTTTCAGTGTCTAAAAGAGCAATAAAGACATTTGATGAAATGAGCTGGGAAAGCGGCGTAAATTATGCACAGCACAGCATACATCTAAAACCTCCTAAATTAGAAATGATAGGAGTTGGAGCTGATACTATTTCATTTAGTATGGATTTTTCGGCATTTCTTGGGGTAAACCCTATTAAAGAAATAAACAAACTTGAAAAAGCTATGAAAAAAGGAGAGGTTATGAGGTTGGTTATAGGTAACAGGCTATATGGTAAAAAGTGGGTTATAACCAAAATCAGCAAAGGGCTTGAAAGGTTTGATAACAAAGGACTGCTATTGAAAACTAAAGTAAATGTATCTCTTTTAGCGTATCGGTAGAAAGGAGGGCAAATGTTAATAGTAAAGCCGTTAAAAGCAGGGGATATTGATTTATTTCCAAAAACACTGCAACAAGAGGTAATGCAGAATGTGGGAATTATAATATCAAGCCCTAAGTTTTCTGTACCCCTTGACAGAGGTTTTGGAACTTCCCACGCGCAAATAGATACCCCAACAAACATAGCACAGCCCAAGCTGATTATGGAAATCATAGACGTGGTGGAGAAGTACGAGCCGAGAGCGGAAATAATAGGGGTTGAAGTGATAACAGATGAGGCACACCAAGGAAGAATATTTCCAAGGGTAGAAATGGTGGTAAAAGATGAATGAAAATAAAGCGAGAAACAAACCAAATATACAATATGTGGACACCAACGCAGACAAGCTGGTGTCTTTGCTTATTAAAGGCTATGAGGATATAACAGGGAGAAAGCTATATCCGGCAGACCCTATGAGGCTTTTTATACTGTGGATTGCAGACGTTATGATACAGCAGAGGGTACTTATCGACTATTCCGCAAAACAGAATTTACCACGCTTTGCAGAGGGGGAGAACTTGGACGAGCTGGTAGAGTTTTTGAATGATACTATAAAAAGATTGCCCCCACAACAAGCGAGAACAAAGCTAAAATACACCTTATCCACAGAAAGAGAAACGGCAACAATTATCCCGGAAGGCTTCAAGGTAACGGTTGACGGAGAAATCAACTTCCAAACAACAAAAGACTTAATCATAAAAGCCGGAGAGGTTACAGGAGAGGTGGAGGCTGTTTGTACGGAAGCGGGCAAGATTGGAAACGGCTTTGCACCGGGACAAATAAACCAAGCGGTAGATATAGCACCATATTTGCAGAGCGTAACAAATATCACAACCTCTGCGGGAGGAGCTGAAACAGAAACAGACGACAGCTTATATAAAAGATACAGAGAAGCACTGGCAACATATAGCACTGCGGGATCGGAGGGCGCTTATAAATTCTTTGCTCAAACAGCAAGTGTTGGAATTGCAGACGTAAAAGCAGAATCCCCAAGACCCGGAGTTGCAGAAATTAGGGTGCTAATGGAAAATGGGGAGCTTCCACAGGAAGAAACACTACAAAAAATTGAAAAAATACTATCAGCAGATGACATAAGACCATTGACGGATAAAGTGCAGGTAAAGGCGGCGGAAAAGGTAAATTATCAGATTGATGTTACCTACTACACCCTAAAAAATGGCATTAGAGGGGCAGAGGAAGAGGCAAAGGCTGTAAATGAAGCTGTGGAGCAGTATATAAAGTGGCAGTCAGAAAAAATGGGAAGAGATATAAACCCCTCAATGCTCTATAAATTCCTAATGGAAGCGGGTGTAAAAAGGGTCGAGGTTAGGAAGCCGGCATACCAAACCGTGGACGGAATAGCGGTAGCATTTTTACAGTCAAAAAATGTAGTGAACGGAGGGGCTGAAAATGAATAACAACATAAAAGGGGCAGATTTTACAAGAGCCTTGCCGGTGGTTATTTCCGAAAATAAAGATATAAAGGTTTTGAGCGTGCTTATACAAGAGGAGCTAAGGGAAACCACAAATCTAATTGACAAAAACAAGATTTTTTGTGCTATTTCAGAGCTTGACGAGGGAACGTTGGATATTTTAGCCTATGACCTAAATGTGCTGTGGTATGACTTTAACTACAGCGTGGAAATAAAAAGAGAAATCATAAAAGACTGTATCAAAATTTACAGAAAATTAGGCACATCTTATGCAGTGAAGAGGGCGCTTGGAAATGTTTTCCCGGATTCTACACTAAAGGAGTGGCACGAAACAGGCGGAGAGCCTTTTACTTTCGAGGTAGAAATAAACGCCAGCAAATCGGGAGCAACAAAAGAATTGCAGGAAATGGCTTTAGACCGGATAAGGCACTACAAAAACCTCCGGTCGCACCTTAAAAAGATAACCTATAACCTTAAAGATAAATTAAAGGTAAAAGTAGGCGCGGCATTAACAACAGCTCAAAACCTAACTATATTACCTTATACGGCAGAGAATATAGAGGAGAGAGGAAAAATAAAAATAGCAATAGGACAAGTGTTCAAGCTGGAGCTTTATGTATATCCGGCATAAAACAATAGAAAGGTGGTTAAAATGGCAAAATACGGCTCAATAGTGACCTTGAAAGGAAAAGAGAAGATAGCAAGGGCTACACTGGAAGAAAACAAAAGAATTGCATTTACGGAGTTTGCAGCCGGCGACGGTGGAGGAAGCTACTACCAACCGGAGGAGTTACAAACAAAGCTAAGAGGCGAAAAATGGAGAGGAGCAATCAGTCTATGCAAAGTGGTTGATGAAAGCCCTAATATGATTGAAATTGTGGCGGTTATTCCACCGGACGAGGGAGGCTTTACTATTAGAGAAATAGCGGCTTTTGATGAAACGGGAGATATGATTGTAATTGCAAACACTCCGGACACGGAGAAAGTTATAATCAGCTCCGGGGCAGCTGGGGAAATCAAGCTAACTATCTATATGGAAATCAGCAACGCAGAGCTGGTGGAAATGAAGATAGACCCGAACACGGTAACAGCAACCAAGCAAGACATAGCAAATCACGACAACAACCCGAACGCCCACGGAGGCAGGTTTGCAAATAAAGGCCATTTTGAAGCTCACACAAGCAACAATGAGGTACACGTAACCCCACAGCTAAAAGAGAACTACGACAAAGCTTTTGCGGACCTTAGTCAGCACGTGGAAAATGCAGGAATACACGTTACAACGGAGCAAAAAGGAAAGTGGGATAATTCGGCGGCAAAAACAGACAAGCAGGAGCAGGAACTGGGGCAAACTCAAATAAAGCTCAATGAAATAGAGGGCAAATTAGCAAGGCTTGAAGACGGGGTATTTAACGACATAACAGGCAACCCTTGGGTGCTCACTTTTAACAATTTGGAGGGGGTAGAACTCAAAAAGGGAAACTACAACAGAGCAAGGAACAGGGTGGAATGTTAGTTGGGAGGTATGTATCCTCATCTAAGCGTTATCCTAAAAAATACAGATTTACATTTCTAAACTGTAATAATGAGTAGCGCAAGGTAAAACAGCAGAGGTTATACAATAGGAAGATTAAATTATCTGATAAATAAAATGAATAAGTATTTTAACAAACATATAAAGGAGAGGAAGAAATGGCAAAAAAAATAAGTACCTTGCCCATAGGGGCAAAAGTCAAAGACTTGCAATCTACTTATTTTGGGGAACCCTTTATATTTCAGATTGCGGACAAAAACCACAGCGGCTATCCCGTCAATTCCGTTACACTAATAACGGAAAAAATTATATGCCTAAAGGCTCCAGACGCAAAAGAGCCTAACAACGGGAATAGAGATAGGCAAAACCACGGAAACAACAACTACAGGCTTTCAAATATCAATAAGTGGTTAAATTCTATATGGAGCTGGTACGCGGCACAGCACGAGCAAGACGCACCGCCAAATGCCGGTAACTTGCATAACGGACATAATCCATACGACACCGAAAATGGATTTTTAACCAATTTTTCACAGCAATTCAGAAATGCCTTAATGGAAACAACTCTAAGAGTTGTTAAGTCGAGCATTGACGGAGGAAGCTACGAAAATGTATCAGTCAATATGTTTTTGGCTTCCACAACAGAGGCGGGGTTAGCAAACGAAAACGGAGTAGCAGAGGGAAGCAGATTAGCCCTATTTTCTGATGACAATTCAAGAAAAGCATACCCTACAGAAGAGGTTGTAAGTCGTTCTAAACATACAGGCCTCTTCACTACAAACCAGCCTTGGTACTGGTGGCTTAGGACACCTTATGCCTCCTACTCGTACCTTGTGCGGTGCGTCTATCCGTACGGGTCGCTGAGCGACGGCTACGCGTGCGAGAGCTTATATGGCATTCGTCCGCTTTGCAATCTGTCTTCTGAAATCTTGGTATCTGATAGGTCGGATTCAGACGGAGCATACAGGATTGAATGGAATCAACCTCCTAATCCCCCAAGCGGAATCACAGTACCGGAGGTTATAAAATCCAACAAGACAGCAAAAATAAGCTGGGGAACAGCCTTAGACCCGGAGGGCGGCAGTATCGGGTATGAACTGGGAAGAAAGGTTGACAGCAACGGCTGGACAAGGATTTACAAGGGTATCAACAAAGAATTTACAGACAACATTGTAAAAGGCTGGGGAACTGTAGCATATAGGGTAAAAGCCTACGACAACCACGGGGCAGAATCGGGCTACACGACCGGACCAACAAGAACGGTAAAGAATAATGAGGACCCGACCATAAACACAAGCACAGGCGGTGATTTAGGAGCAAAAACGGGACCTTTTAATCTTTCTTATTCTGTAAATGATGAAGACACCGGGCAAAACCTCACAGTAAAAGAGTATATAGACGGAACGCAGAAAAGAAACTACACGGCAAGCAAGGGGCAGACCTATAATTTACAAGTGACAAAAGAAAATTGGCAGGAGTTACTAAACGGAAGTCACAATCTTAAAATTGTAGTAGAGGACAGCGAGGGAGGAGGAGCGGAAAAAATTTTCACATTCTCAAAAAACGAAACAGAGATAGAGCTGGAGATAAAAACCCCACTACCGGCAGACGACAAAGTAACAAAAGCTATAGTCAGCATTGTAGCTCAAATTCCGGAGGGGGTAAAAATGAGTGTGGAAGTGTGCAACAATGCCTTTGACACTTCCCCAACTTGGGAGGACGCAACTGCAGCAGTCAAAAGAAACTCAAAAATATTCATAAAAAACCAAACTAAAACAGCTTCAAAATGGGGATTTAATGTGAGGGTAAAGGTTAAAAGGAATGGAGCTTCCGGAGATTGCTGTATCACAAGTATAGGAGGTAATTACGAATAATGGCTATCACACACAGAGAAGACTCAATAAAAGAATTGAGCAAAAGAAACGCAGACCCCAAAGAACTGATAAACAGCTTGGGGAAACAGCTTTCCAAGGAGAAGTTGGAAAACATTAAAAAAGACCAAGTAATAGCGGAGCTTGGAAAACACCAAGCAAAAGCAAGCATAGAGCTTATGCAGACAAAGAACGAAGTTAAGGCATTAAAGCACCAGGTAGAAAATCTGATAGCAGGAGGTGGAAAGTAATGGAGTTTTGGAAAATGGCATATGATTATAACTGGGTAACCAAGGAAGAGCTAAAAGGAGCTGTAATAACAGAGCAAAACCCTTTTGGAGATATTACCAAGGAGCAGTATGAAGAAATTACAGGAGAAAAATACTAAAAGGGAGGTAAATAATGACAATAGAGATAGCTTTGATTATTTCGGCTATATCTCTTGGGTTTGGTATATATCAAGGTGTGTCAAATCTAAAGAGAAATGACCGCCAAGACAACAGAGCAGAGGCTACACAAATAACAGCGGTTATAGTGAAGTTGGAAACCATAGGCGAGGGGGTAAATGAAATTAAATTGGATATGAGAAATATCAAAAATGAAATCAAAGACATTAGAGAGAGGCTCACAAAGGTAGAAGAATCCACCAAGAGTGCTCACCACAGGCTGGACGATATGGCATAGCATAGAAAGAAGAGGTAAAAGTGTTAAAAAGAAGAAAAAGAACAAAAAAGCCTAAAAAAAGGGAGTTTAAGAAGCTGTTAGTAGCCCTTGTGATGGCTTCTTATTTTGTGGGGCTTGCGGTTGGGGGGTATGTTACTTTTAAGTGTGACTATTCCCAGCTCGCTCCTTTATTGACATTCATAGGTGCTCCGACTACTGGGGCTATTTTGTCCTATTGTTATGTAATTAGGACAGAAAATGCTATCAAATTAAAACAGCAATATCCAAAAGGAACAGAGGGATACAACGTGGATATTAACAATACCAGCATATAAGGAGGTGAAGTAAAGAAAAGGCAACTTATATAGAAAATTGGATAGATAGCAGCAATCTCAATGGATAAAACAGGTATTTTAGCCTCAATGATGATTGTACAAGCTATCTTAGAATCCAGCTGGGTGACTTTATGAAAATAAACTGATTGGAATTATCGAAACCTACAAATTATATGAATTTGACAACAAAAAATGGGTTTTGATAACAAAAACAAGGCAAATGATAACAAAAATTCAATGATTGGAGGAGGAAAAATGAAAGCAAGCACATTGATTGCAAAGTTAGAGGAAATAGTGAGCAAATACAAGACAAAATACGCTTGGGGCTGTTTCGGCTGCCCTCTAAAACAAGCTATAATAGAAAGCAAAGCAAGGCAATATCCGGGCTGGTACAATGCAGCAAAAAAAAGAGAACTCATAGAAGCGGGCAAGCAGAAAAGTTGGGGATTTGATTGTGTGAATATGATTAAAGGCGTGCTTTGGGGCTGGCACGGAGATTGGAGCAAGTCTTGGGGAGGAGCTGAATATAACTCAAACGGAGTACCTGACATCAATGCAAACCAAATGATAAACTGTTGCAGCGGTGTTTCTTCCAATTTT
The DNA here is from genome assembly GCA_963544505.1 of uncultured Lachnospiraceae bacterium. Classification (GTDB taxonomy): domain Bacteria; phylum Bacillota; class Clostridia; order Lachnospirales; family Lachnospiraceae; genus CAUUFM01. The sequence continues at coordinate 52,272 of CAUUFM010000001.1, forward strand.
TCAAATATAGTGCCAGGTGAGGCAGTATGGTTGCCGGGACACATTGGGGTTTATATTGGAAATGGTATTGTAATTGAATCAACATCAAAATGGAAAAATGGAGTACAGAAGACAGCACTTGGGAATATTGGCAGTGTTACAGGACTTCCAAACAGAAAATGGCAGAAACACGGAAAAATGCCTTATGTTGTGTATGATTTGGAGGAGGGAAAGAAAAAACCTAACCCTCCCACACCTAAGCCGAATGGCAAAAAAACCATCACAGAGCTTGCAAAGGAAGTGCTTGGCGGAAAATGGGGAAACGGAAACGACAGAAAAAATAAACTACAGACAGCGGGGTATAACTACAACGAAGTACAGGCAGCTGTAAACAAACTTTTAAGGGGGTAATATTCAGATGAACGAAATAATACAAACGATTTTAACGGCAATTTTAATAGCGGCAATCCCGGTAATAACAAGTGAATTTGTGAAATTTCTAAAAGTGCAAGTACAAGGTATCAAAGAAAAGACTAAACAGGAAAAGCTGAACAAATACATTGATAGAGCCACAAAGGTTATTACAGATGTAGTAGAGGCTATTTCACAGACAACAGTTGACACACTAAAGAAACAAGGAGCTTTTGATAAAGAGAAACAAAAAGAAGCCTTTAATAAGGCAAAAAAAGAGATTTTAGAGATTTTAACAGAAGAATCTAAGCAAGCACTGAAAGAAGCCTATGGGGACCTTGATATTTGGTTACAATCACAAATTGAAGCCAATGTGAAAAGGACAAAACAAGAGGGATAAAAGCAAAAAAGAAGAGGGGCTAACAACCCCTCTTTTTTTATTCGCACAAAGAAAATCAATATATGTAAAATTTGTACTTATATTACATTACCTAACGGCTGTGGAAAAACAACCGCGATTAACTGTATGTTGTCTTTGCTCACATTTGATAAAGGAAATATTAAAATATTCGGGGAAACTATGAAACCGGACTCCTATCATTTGAAAAGGCGAATCGGAGTTGTCCCTCAGGAAGTATCGGTGTTTGAAAATCTTACAGTTGCGGAAAATATAGACTATTTTTGCGGTTTATATATAGATAACAGCCTGAAACGAAAAGATTTGGTGGAAAAGGCAATCAGTTTTGTTGAATTATCCGACTTTAAAAAGTTTTTTCCGAAAAAGTTAAGCGGAGGCTTAAAGAGGCGTCTTAATATCGCCTGCGGAATCGCACATCAGCCGGAGCTTATTTTCCTTGATGAACCTACAGTGGCTGTGGACGCACAAAGCAGAAACTTTATACTTCAAGGAATTAAAAAATTAAAAGAAAACGGCAGCTCAATCATTTATACAACCCATTACCTTGAAGAAGTGGAATATTTATGTGATAGAATTGTAATTATGGATAACGGCAAAAATATCGCACAGGGAACAAAAGACGAACTGATTGACAAAATAGAAACGGCAGAAAGAATTTCAATAGAATTTTCTAAAATAGATGAAGAGAAGGAGCTTTCTTTGAAAAAACTTGAAAATGCAACTTCGGTTATAAAAACCGGAGACGAATACAGTATAGAGTTCAGAAAAGGCAATGATAATTTGCAAACATTGATGACTTGGATACAAAAAGAAAAGCTTAGTTATATTAGATTATACAGTCAAAAACCGTCCCTAAATGATGTGTTCCTTTCTTTGACCGGAAAGGAGCTGAGAGATTAATGACAGTGATAAACCGATTTTTACGAGATTGTATTTTCAGTATAAAAACGACATTAAGAGAAAAAAGCTTTATATTTTGGAATCTTCTTTATCCGTTAATTTTAGCGGCTCTTTTCAATCTTGCTTTCGGCGGTCTTCTTAGTAATAAATTTGAACCGATTAAGGTAGGAATTGCCCCTGACAGCAAATATACATATGTCCTTAAAAGAATTAAGGCATTTGAATTGAAACCTATGAACGATGATGATGCAAAAGAGAGCTTAAAAAAAGGAGAAATAGTCGGATATATTAATGGAAAAGGAAACCTTATGATTGAAAAAGCGGGAATTCAACCGACGGTTATAAAAGGAGTACTTGATCTTATTCACGAGATAAAATCAAGCGGGCTTCCTTTTCAAAAATTTCGTTTTGATATTACATATGTGAAACACCTGCAACAAAAAGAAGCATCAATTACCGTTATTTTCTACTCTCTAATCGGTTCGGTGGCTTTATCCGGAATGTATGCCGGTATTCAGATGGTATACATTTTTCAGGGAAATTTAAGCCCTCTCGGCAGCAGGGTACAGACATCTCCGATAAACAAATTGAATGTCGTTCTTTCCGGTTTTTTAACAGGTGTAGTGCTTAATCTGATAAACAATCTGATTTTGATTGCATTTATGAGATATGTTCTTTTGCTTAACTTATTTGAAAAGCTTAATAAAAGTATTATCTTAATTGTTATTTCAAATTTTCTCGGAGTATCACTTGGGATTTTTCTAAGTGCCTCCAATAAAATGAATGATGAAAAGAAGATGATGATTGCAACGATGACTTCACTGATTCTCTCCGCCCTGTCGGGAATGATGGGAAATTCGCTAAAGCAGGTCGTTGAAACATATGTCCCTGTAATAAACAGAATAAATCCGGTGTCCATTATATCTGATAATATGTATAGATTAAATTTTTTACAGGACACAAGCAGGTTTAGGGAGGGATTGACGATACTTGTAATCGAAACACTTATTTTTTTAACACTTTCATTTATGTTTTTAAGGAGGGAACAATATGACAGTATATAAATATTTCCTTAAAAACGCATTTAAATTAAAAAGCTTTTTGATTATATATCTTGCTATTATGATAATTTTTTCAATCATCAATGCTACCGGCTTCGTTAAGGAAAACCAAAACGGTTTTCAGGAATATAAGCCTAATTTGGCTGTTATCAATAAATCAAACAGTAAACTGTGTGAACATTTTGAAAACTATCTTGAAACGATTGCCGTAATAAAGGAAGCTCCCGAAAATATAGAACGAGCAAGAGAGGCTGTGTTCTTAGAAAAAGTTGACGTTGTGATTATAATTCCTGAGAACTTTGAAGAACGGTTGAAAGGTACGAAAAATTGCATAGAAATACTTTACGACCGTAAAAATACAAAAGGACATATCATAGAGAATCAATTATATAAATATTTCCTGCTGTTAAAAGCAACACAAAGTCCGGTAGGCTTTGATACGGATTTGGTGGACAGGATTATGAAAGAAGAAGTAAAAGTTATATTTAGAGAAAATAAAAATAATGACAATGATATTTATAGAAAAGAATGGTTTTCATCTTACTTTCGCTTTTCAGGTTATATGATAACGGCTGTTTTGATAGGAATTATAGGTATGACTATGAGCGACTTTCAAAAAGAGGAGGTTTTACGCAGAATACAAGCATCTTCTATTAAAACGCTCAAATTTCAAATTCAAATATATTCAGGACAGCTAATTATAACTGCAATTATATTATTTATATTTATTTTACTCGGTATCATAATACAAAAGGGACAGATATTTGACGGTATATATATAGGAAGATATATTCTAAATCTATCTGTATTTTCTTTTTCTGTCTTAAGCCTTACCTTCCTTATCAATAATATTGTAAAAAATAAGGTGGTCAAAAATGCGTTAAGTACGATTATTTCTCTTGGAATGTCATTTATATCGGGAGTTATGATCCCTCATAAATATTTGGGAGAATTAACCTTAAAGATAGCCAAAGCTATGCCTATGTATTATTTTGTGAAAAATAATGATTACAACAATTTGACATCAGCAGAATTATACAAAAATATCGTAATTCAATTGCTCTTTGCCTTAATATTTTTATTGTTGGGAATACTTGTAGCTAATATTAAAAGAAA
>CAUUFM010000002.1:0-23809 GCA_963544505.1 uncultured Lachnospiraceae bacterium
CTGACACAGTCGATTTCTAACCCCCCTGTTTCAGGGAAGAGGTAAGTGCTACCCCTGAGCTTATTTCTCAATCACAGTATAACACACATCAATCATTAAAACAAGATGTATAAAGCCTTTTATTATAATTCAAGCTCATATTTATCATCTTCTAAGGCTTCTTCATATCTCATATCATTATCTAAGCTAATCTTATATTCTTTAACCTCATTTGATAATTGTTTGTTTTCTTCTGTCAGGTCTGATATTATTACTTTCAGCTCTTTTATTTCTTCATTCTTTTTCTTAATTTCCTCTGCCAATATCTGCAAGGTGGCAATGCTGCTATCAACACTTTTATATAGTTCACTTCCTATATTGGCTCTTATATTATCTTGATTTTTTCTATCATCTTCCATTTGCTGTTTTAAAAGCATTAAGATACTTTCTTGACTTATTTGTTTATCAAGCATCTTTTCCTGCTTTATCAATAGGCTGTCGTGTTCTTTAGACAAATTCCCCTGTCCCTCCTTAAGCAAAAGATGCTTATCATTTAACCGCTCGTGTTCATACTTTTCATCTTTTCTTGCTCTTAAGTTTATAAATATATTAGATATAAAAGTTGCACTTAACGTAAATAATCCTGCAACTACAGCTATTTCCATAAGTAATTTTATCTCCTTTAGCGGCATTTTTTCACCTCCAATTCTATATAAAGTATTATTTTTTGTCAATATCCGTAAAATCTTGAGTTTTGGCAAATTTTTTGATAAAAATATAAAATAATCAATTATTTATGCGAGTTTCAGTTGTACTATAACTCAAATTCTTGCTCATTTTCTATTGTACTGTCTTCATAAATGGATTCCTTTATCTTGGAATCTATATATTTTTTATATAATCTGTTTGCTTTTTCCTGATTAAAAGAAAATGGAATTAATTCATAGTCTTCATCATATTTATATATTCCTGTGACTTTTGAATATATTTTTGTATTCTCAAAAAAGTGTTCATTTGCAGATATCAAAAAAGTTTCAAGGTAATCAACTCCTGCGATACTGGCTATCCCAAGCTGTAGTATTTTGTTATCCGATGTTTGAATAGCTAAATAATTACTATTTAATTTAGTTTTTTTATTGGTCATTTCTACTATATCGGCATACTCAAGATTATCCATAAAATCACTAAAATATCTAATCCTTTCTTTGACGTTGTGAAGCTTGGACGGATTGCTTTTTTCTACCTTGTTATAGATATCTTCATCAGATAAATTATTGTGTTTTACATAATTAAGCATTTGAATGCCTTTAACCTGTCTATAGTTGCTTTGCATATAATGCAATCCTAATATATGTGGTATTATAGTTTCATTACATATGATATCAAAGCTCTTTGCTTCGCTTTCTATTCTTATCTTGAAACCGTCAAACCTTGAAAACTTATTTAATGTTCCTTGCACTTTATATTTCAACTAATCACCTCTTTTTATTAAAAAAATGAAGAGGATAAATAAATACCCTCTTCATTTAAGCTCTTAACGTGTTTCTGTCAATACTGACTCCTCCCACGCTTTGGTCTACCGCAGCCTATACGGCAACACTTTTCGCTGACACAGTCGATTTCTAACCCCCCTGTTTCAGGGAAGAGGTAAGTGCTACCCCCGAGCTTATTTCTCAATCACAGTATAACATACATCAATCCTTAAAACAAGACGTATAAATCCTTTTTTATTATAATTCAAGCTTATTTCCCTCATCTTCTAAGGCTTTTTCATAACTCATATCATTATCTATAATATTATTATTCATTCACATGCCACCTTATGAACATCATCTAAAATGGCATATATCAAGTATATTATCCAAGAGCATAACCTAATGTTGTTTTTTATTTCCAATATCAAAGCCTTTACTACATACCGCAAGTCTTAAAAGCTCTTGATTGATTAAGACACTCTCATTCGGCATAGGCTTTATAAAGAAATCATAAAAACCCGAATCTTTTACCAATATAACACCAAGCCCCCTCGTCCATTTGATTTGTGTATAATACTTATTTTTTATAATGTTACGCTTTTCTTCAGGAATCACTATCCATGATTTATGTGCATACTTTAAGTTGTAATTAGCTTGCAAAACAGCCTTGCTTATATCGTTAAGCTTAAACTCAAAAGCATTATACTCGTAATTATTATTTAAATGCTCAAATGTGATTAAATCCGCTCCGCCGCTTCTGCCCATCTCAAAAGCATAATTTTTTATGTTATCTCTGCTCTTATACTTTTCCCAGAATGCATCTTTTAAGTCTTTTTCATATAAAAACATTTAATCCTCCATTCTTAATAAAAAAATGAGATATTGGAAATAAAAAAGAGCTTTTATGCTCTTATATCTCAATATCCCATTCATCTTCATTATTTATATCAATGTGTGTATTAATATCATCTTTGACATATTCTTTAGCATCACATTTATTTTTCTTATATTCGTACTCGAGATAGGTTGCCTTTACCGGATCAAATGAAAACGGCACAGGCTCATAGTTTTCATCATATTTATATATCCCTGTGAATAGTTTTTATGCAACACCTCTCTTAACAGCTCCCTGCCTTTAATATTCCTAAAATCAGCGTGTATGTAATGAATCCCCAACAAATGCAGCACCTGAGTTCGTAAAAAAATAGTATTAAAGGTAAGAGTTTCAGACTGTATTTCAACCTCTGAATTGTTAAGAGCTGCAAATATTTTTAATATATCCTGTACTTTTCTCATAATACTCCTTTTAATATAAAATATAAGAGAGCTTTAACTTTACAGTAAAAACTCTCTTAAAAAAGGTTTTAGCGTATTTCCGAGTTATACCACCCCCACCTACGCTTGGGTCTGCCGCAACCTATACGGCAACACTTTTCGCTGACACAGTCGATTTCTAACCCCCCTGTTTCAGGGAAGAGGTAAGTGCTACCCCTGAGCTTATTTCTCAATCACAGTATAACACACATCAATCATTAAAACAAGTAAATTAACTTAAATTGTACGTGGACGGATTGTCTTTATTTCTTTCTGTTGTTCTTCATAATACATAAAGCCCCCTTTCCCGTTATTTAACATATATCCTTTTAATAACCTCTTTTTATTTCACTATCTGCACGTGCCAATCGTCCCACATAGCTCCTTTACAGGTAATATCGGCAGTTACTTTTGCTCTAAGCTCTCCTGCAGGCGTCCAACAGTCATATATCTTTGCGTACACCTTATAATTACCGTCAGGATACCATATAGGCAAAAAATGATATCTGCCGTCGCTATATCCGAAATATCCTGTATAACTATAATAATTTTTCGGCAATTGTATCTTTCCTTTTATTGTACCTCTTATATTCTTCTGTTCCGTCTTATCCCCTAAACGCCAATATTTTTTATAATTAAATTCAGGAAACAGATACTTTGATGTTTGAAAGCCGGTTACATTTGAACTTTCATTGCTGTAGACTGAGCTTGTTATATCTGCCTCTATACCATATCCCGACTTAATAAAACGCTCATCAGGGTTTTCCCTTTTACAAGTTTTAGCAGGCTTTATCTTCATTTCTATTTTCTTAAGCTGTGCAGTATAATATGTAGGTTCACTTGGAGTTCTGCCATTCACTACATATGTCACGCTTGAGCCGTCAGGTGCGGTATCTGTTTTATATTCGTGCTTTCCGAAGCTGAAGTACGGATTTTCGTCCCATATAGCCTCATAAGTGCTATGGTCATAATAAGAATTACCGTCATCATCTGTTGAATAATGTTTTATTTCTTTCCAATATCTAAAATCTCCTCTTGGGTGATACTCTACTATTTCCCACCTGCTCCATATAGTCTTTTTCTTTTCCTTTATTTTAGCATACTTTGATTTATCCGGGTTTATATTCATTTGAAACTCATCAAGGTCAAGCGGTCGTTCATCATCTGCTACAGGATTATGCGGCTCCCATTCCGTGTTTTCTTCTATCCTTGCCTTTATGACGGCACTTCCGCCTATATTGCTTGATACTCTTATATTCATATCACAGGGTTTTTCAGGCGTATGCCACTTTACCCACACAAGCTGCTTATAGCCTTTTGGACAGTAAATTCCGCTTGCCGTTACAGTTCCTACACCGGGTATATCAAAATCCACACTAAGAGGATTATTCGGGTTTGCTTCTGATTTCATTGTAAGCTCCACCGAAGTAAATACATCTGTGTCACAGCGATAAATATAATCTACATTTTCTATCACAGGATCAGGTGGCGGTGTATCCGGCTTTAAGAAACGAAAGGTGCTTATACCCATCTTATTTATTATTTCAGCGTTACTATATCTATAACTCCTTCGTTTCTGTAACGCTGTAGGTTTTTCAATGCCCCATCTGTCAATCTGTAAATAATCCGCAGCAGGGATCGCACAGTGAGATCTGCCTCCCTGATGACTTTTTATACTCCTGTTACTTTTATACTTTCCTAAACCTACACCATTTTTATTTTCCATCAGGCAGTCAAACAAGCCTATTTCAGTTGCGGTAAGTCCGTAGTATTTTCCCTCCATATAAAAATAAAAAATAGGCTCTACCACCACGAAATTATTACGATTATAAAATTGACTTTCCGTAACCCCCATATATTTCATCAAAATTTTTGCATTTTTCTTTTCAGTAAACCACTTCTTTTTATGCTTTTTGCGAGCCATTCCTGAACCGTAAACCTTCCATATATCCTTATAGTACTTTGCATATCCTCCGTCTTTTGATAAATAATGTTCATCGTGTAAATCCAACTTCTTTTTACCCCTTAAATACTCCACCTTGCTTGTCCCGTGCCTGCTGTGAATTATTTCTCCGTCCTTATTACCAAAGCTTTTATTCCCCCAGTTTTTAAGATGAAATAAATCAACCGTTCTGCCTATAATCTTTCCGTCATAGCCGCCGGTCTTATTAACAAGACTGAACCTCACTCCATAATCAAGAGGACTTGACTGTGAAGTTTTTTTATCGCCTGTATGCTGCATTCCCCCACCGTTCTGAGTAGATCCGCTATTACCGTTAGGTGTAGAACACAAGCCGTTTTTTGTATCGAGTATAAGAACCGAACATACAACTAAAAAACCGATTAAAACCCTTTTAAATATTCTCATATAACCTCCTATAAATAAAAAAAGAGAACTAAAACTGTTCTCTTTTTTACTCTATCATATATGGCACTTTTTCGTGATCATTAGGGTCTGTTACTATTGTATTTTCTTCTATACTTCCATATAATTTATATCTTGCTTTCTTATCTCCTGCATCAGCTTTTTTACGAGTTTCACGATATTCTTCTACACTGTCAAATCCGCCCATCTCAGCTGCTTCTTCATCAGTAACCACGTGTGCTGCTACCCAGCTTAAATCATCATCTTTATGCTTATTAGGTTTTTTAATCTCCGGGCTTATCTCTTTTACCTTTACATTGCCGAGCTTTTGTACCTGTTTTTTCTTCTCGTCCTTTTTACTGAACTTTTTTATCTCCTTACCCTTTTTACCTGCTTCCTTAAACTCTTTATCAAGGTCTACATAAGTACCTGTCGTTTCGGAATAAGTATTTGTGCTTAATTTCTTTGCTTCTTTATCCTGCTTAATCTTTTCTTTTTTAAGCTTTTTAATCCGCTCTTTTTTCTTTTCTTCTTTTATCTTATCCTGCTTTTTTTCTTTTATCTTAACTTCTTCCTGATGCTTTTCATAGTTTACCTTTGCTTCAAGCTTTATTCTTTTATTATCTTCTATTTCCTGTTCAGCTTTTTTTAATGTTTCTATTCTGTCATTTTCTTCCTGCTGAAGTCTTATTTTTTCTTCTGATGCAATCCTTGCCTGTTTTATTTTATATGCACTATGTCTTGAAAACGCATAAGAAGCCGGCAATCCTATCAAACAAAGTACTGTAAGTGCTATCATTAATGTTCGTTGTTTTTTATTGTGCATAATTGATACTCCTTTCTTAAAATATTTATACTATCTCCAACTTATACTATTATTATATCATACTTTATTGTTTAAATCAACTGTTTTTTATGATATTTTAGATAATTTTTTGTCTATTTTAAAAGCTTTTTGATTATATTTTTTTCCAATAACTAACTTGCCTTTACTCTTAAGTTCCAAGCCTGTCTTTTAATTGTAAAACTTCGCTTTTTTTCATAAATACTTTGTCACATTTTTTTATACTGTACAGATGATGCTTTATAACAAGCTCATCAAGTTCTTTGCTACTAACATTTAAAACAGCTTCAGCCTGTCTTTTAGTTATTATATCGGAAATATCCTTTTTATATAACTCTTTTACCTTTTCGTCAAGCTCTTCTTTTTTAACAAAAATCGCATTGGTGCGAGCAAAAGTGTCATTCCTTTTTGCTTCTATCAAGCCTAAAGCTATACATTTTTTAATTTTTTCACACCCGTCAGTCAAAAATCCGTTAAACATTGTCAAAGCTACATAATTAATATAGAACTCTCTTCTTTTTTCCCTTATTTTTTTTACTTCATCAATTGAAAATATATCGGTACCGTTTATTCGTACAGCAGGCAGATTATACTTGTTTTTCAACTGATTAATTCGCTGTTTCGTCAGCCCTAAAACAGCACCTAATTCTTTTGTAGTAAGATATTTTTTCTCTAAAAGCATATCTTTATATTTTTTATCTAATTCTTTTACCTGCAAACGTTACCCTCCTTTATTTTAATTTTAATACGGGTCTTCCTACCATTACTAAAGAGCTTGTATTTACACTTGAATAGCAAAGACCGTATCTTCGCCCCTTTGCCTCTACCATCATTCCTTTTCCCACATACATAGCTACGTGTCCTATTCCTTTGTACCTTCTTTCAGCTTCCGCTTGTTCCCTTCTGAAAAATAGTAAATCTCCCGGTTTAACGTCTTTGTAATTTACTACATAATTATGCTTTTCGCAAAAGCTTGCTTCATAACAGGCTGTGGGCGGCCAGCCGTTATATCCTTGAGAATCCGAAAGTAAAATCCCTACACTTCTGTATGCGTACCACATAAGTGAACTACAGTCATAAGCTCTGCCGCTTGCCCGTTCAGGCTGTGAATAATAGCATCCTGCTTTTATCTTGCTGTCACAAAATGCTATAGCCTTTTTTATTACATCGTTTATAGTAGGGTCATTCATAAGTTCATTCATCTCTTCATCACTTAAGGACGAATTGCCGGCTGTAGTCAGATCCTCTTCATAACCGTCTGACCCTATAACATCTTTTGATACGGCTTTTTTTATGCTCTCTACTACACTCAAATCAGTAAAATAAGTGCCGAGAACATTAAGCGGATTTAACACTATATATGTAAATACTCCAGCTATCAAAATAATAAATGCCACTATACCTGCAATCGTGATGAACAGGTTTTTATCTTCTTTAGCCTCGTTTCTTGCCCTTATACGTGACAATATAACCCTAAGTGCAATCTCTATTAATTTTGCCTGCATAGCTATGCCTTATACGGTACGGGCTTCCCATCTAATTCATCAAGCATAGCAAACATTGTATTTAGCTCTTTGACTGTCGGGTGTTGCGGATTTTTAGATATAAATTCAAGCAGCTCATCTTTCGTCTTAACGTTCAAATCTTTCATTAAAGCTTCCATTCCCTGCATTTATTATACCTCCATTTCTTCTACTGTTGTTTCATACTCAACAAACGCTTCAGACATATTGCTTAAAAACATATCTTCCTGTTCAGCGTGCATTTGGCTTAAAATATTTATATTATTACTTTTCGCCATACTCCTAACCTCATCTTTTCCTATTATAAGACTGTCATATAGGCTCTTATTTAAAGCTTGTGCAATTTTTGCAATCTCTTCCGTCATTATAAGATCATCTTTGCTTGCGGTGGAGTCTTCCGACGGGTGATTGTGATATATTATTATTCCGCTCGTTTCATCATCTATGAGTTCTTTTATTAACGCATTTCTATTGACGTGAGCCCTCTTATAATCACCTCTTGTATGGATTTTATTGTCCAAAATATCACCGTATTTATTATAACTCAAAGAACAGAACTCTTCAACGGTTTTATTAACCCCCGATATATACAAAAGCTCTTTTATTCTTTTTATATCCTTTACTATATTAAGCCCTTTAAGCATATGTGTTGTATAATAATCTGTAAATTCTTCATATTCTGAAAGGTTTTGCAAAAGAGAAATTTCACTGTCAATTAATGACACCTTTTCCACATTCTGAATGGCGAGATTATAATTTTTATGACTAATATTAACTAAAGGTTCTGTATCATTAACCGACATCAAGCTATATTTATTATTATTACTCATTACATAAAAATAATCAAGTACATTTATGTGAATCTTCTTCATAGCACTCTGCCATTTATTTAACTGATCGATGTCTTTTTTCTCATTCGATATTACAATCATACCGCTCATAACATCATTATAGCATTTTTTTAAAACTTCAGCTACATTGATTTCATTTTTTTCTATTTTGGATATTGGAAGAGAAATTGAACTTATAGGTCTGTTTTTTATATTTGTTACCATTATTGTTAAGTAGCCCTCTTTAGGCAAACTCTCAGATGCTACAACATATGTTGCCATTTGTTCAGCTGTCGTTATTTTTACTGCAATATAATTATTATTTTGTTTTCCCAATTCTTCGTACAACTGAATTAACGGTTTTACATCTTCTGCTCCTGTTACCATTTTATACAACAATTCTTCTTTATTCTTACAACCGAAATATTTGTACAAACTCAATGTCATTATCTGCCTCCCTTATAATCTGCTCTTCCACGCTGTAATGCTCGGAACATCAAGTACTATCCTGCTTGCCTCAACTCCCATCAGATAAAACGGTACTTCTATGTGAAAACTCCCTTTTACCTCATACTTTACAAAACCGCCGTAGGTAGCAGTTTCTTTTATATCCATCTTAAAATCGCTTAATGAATACATTAAATTGCCGAAATCATCATAGGCAAGTAAATTACCGTTTTCTTCCAACGTCGTACTAAGAAGACCTTGCAGCTCCGATGCTATATCTCCACCATCATTTATACTTACAAATACCGGTCTTTCTTTTTTCTTGATATCATTTAATTCAAGCCCCGCATTACCTCCGTCCATAACTCCGCCTATCTGTGTAGCCTCTCTTGTACTTAAGAATATTTCATCATAGTTCTCTATTGCCACCGACAGCATAGCCTTTTCATATGCTCTGTCCGCAACTGATATCTGATTATATACTCTGTAATATTCCGCAAAAAATGCTAATATAAAGACAAGACCCATTACTATAAACGCTCCTGCTATATATGCCCCTGCCGTGTTATCTTTTAGCTTATTTATTATTTTATTTATCTGTTTTTTCATAGCTTATGATACACCTCGCTTCTTGATAAAGCCTTTGTATGTATAGGTATATTTATAGGGATTTTCAACACACTTAATACATAGTAGGTATCAGCCTCAACCACTATTTCATCATTGAGCTGTATACTTACTCCGTCCGATAAAAATGTGCTGTTTGTATAATACAAATTTACCATATCAAGCTCCATCTTTGCCTTATACTCTTCTATTTTATATATGGCATCAGGTGTTAATCCGCCCTCTACGGATATTATTCTTGCTGCGTTTGTCGCATAGGTATGTATTCTGTTTATATGAGCAAATATGGGTAAAAATGCAGTCATTATTGCTATTATCATCATAATCGCAAGCATTATAAGGGCTGCTTCTATATATGCCGCACCGCAATTATTCTTTAATACAGATATGATTCTTTTCTTACTGTTATTCATCACACGCCCTCCTTACATTATCATCGACCTGTCCATACCTAATAGATAAATAGCTATTACTGCCATATACATAATCATCATTGCCGCCAGTATCAAAAATTGATATTTTTTAATTTTTTCAGGTTGCTTTGAAGCAAGAGTTTCAAGTCTTTGTAACTCCAATTCATCAAGGTCGTGTGATAACATTTCAAAATATGTCTTCATATCATCGCCCCTTATAACCCCTATCAAACCTCTTACTATATTAGATAATTCACCCAAATTTATCCTGCTTTCAAGTCTTACCAAAGCCGCCTCATAATTAGAGCTTTTCATATCAGCTATGGTGATTAACAGTTCTTTTTTTAACGTTTTATCCGTACCTTTAGCATATCTTGTGAGAATATCTATCACATCAGTTGTATTTTTTATTTCCTGATTGATTGTTGCACAAAATCTCGGCAATTCATACTCTATTTCCTGCTTTTTCTTAGTATATACGGCTTCTAAATTGCTGTCTGATCTAAAATAGTATACAAACGCCATAATAAAAGTAGCAATAGCGGCTATGGGAAGTATTTTAATTAATATAACCCCTATGCTTATTATAAAAATCATTCTTGCCAATTTATCAGCTTCATAAGCCTTTGCTGTCATATTTTCATTTTCTGAATATTTTATGTAGTTTTCTATTTTTTCTATCCTGCTCTCACTTAATATTAACCTTTTTTCTATGACTGAACTTATATACCTTATTAGAAGCCCTATTATATTATTCCCTTTATTTATCTTTATTATCTTACTTGCTACCTTATGAGCCTTTATTCCGGGCATACGAAAGACAAATAATAATATTCTGAAATATCCGCTGACAAACAAAACAAAGCTGATAGTTGCTATAACATATATGACCATAACTACCTCCTGTATTCTATCGGTCTTGTTAATCTGACGACATTTAATGCACAAAATACAACTATGCTTATAACAGCAGCTATTATGATATGTCCCGCCTGTGTGTGTACCAAAATTTTGTACCATTCTTTGTTAAGAGCGTAAAAGATAGGGATATTGAAAAAAAGAATAATTACCATCATTACAAACTCTTTTACCGGCTGATAAAGCATATTATCAAGCCTTACTGATACTATCCTTATATTGCTCAATTTCTTTACCGTCGATAAAAGTGTACCTTTAAGCTTACTGTCCGACTGGCACGCTATTAAACTGCTGCACCATTCATTAAATACCTCGTTATGCAGGCTGTTTTTCAGCAATACAAGATTCCTTTTTACATCGGAGTCTATATAATCACAGTTAAATACAAAACTCTGAAATAAGCCCTTTACAGGCTTGTGTATATACTCAATATTTTCTTCAACCGCAGAAACTATATTATCACTTCGTATATAGCTGTTTGTTATAATAGATAATGCCGTTTCAAGCTCATTGTTTATTATCTTTTTATATGTCAAACTTTTTTGCCTTATATATATAAAAGGGGCTATAACCGCAACAATTACAAGAGGCACTACTAAAAATAAATTTGCAGTCGCCATACAAAATGTCACTGCTATTATAGACAATATAAAAGATGAGAAACATATAATCGGAAACTCGTGTGTTTTATCTAAAAGTTTTAACATATCTATTGTTTCTTTTACCAATAGGGAAAAACCTTTTTCTTTTTTTATGCCTTTTGATAACTCTATCTTCTTCCTTACACTGTATTCTTTAGGTATAAATAACATTCCTATATCATCTTTAAGATTTGCATACGTTATATTAAAAACCTTAAAAAAACCATATACTATAAGCATAAAGCTAAGTAATTTTAATGCTATTATCATAAAGCCTCCTATAATATATCAAGCAATTCTTTTGTTATATTTTTACTTATAAGTTCATTTTTCAGATACTCACTTATGCTGTTTTCTTTCTTATAATAGCCGTCTATCTTTAAACGTCCGTTTTCTTCTCTGTTTTCTGTAACCACAAATCTATACAAGGTTCTTATATTCCTATTACCGTTTTCTTCTATATAACTCTCCGTTATCTCCTTTACCCGTCTTACATTATCCTCATCTTTTCTAATATAAACCACTATCGGAAACGCTTCTATACACAATCTCTCAAGTGTATTTTCATCCATATCAACTCCCATTTTGCAAAGCGTAACCATTCTCCAGTACGTAGCTCTACAACTCTTTGCGTGAGTGGTGGTCAGCACAGCGTGCCCCGTCCTTGCCGCTTCCTGTGCGGCATTTGCTTCTTTACCTTTCATTTCGCTCACAACTATTACATCAGGATTCATAGTAAGAGCTGTTTCAAGCAATTTATCCTGATCTATATTTCTTCCGGCATCATCTGACTTTTGTGTATGTGTATGCACCACAGAATTTATTACCTTGCCTTTTTCATCTCTTTTAGTTAAATCAAACTCTCTAACGTCCTCTTCTATGCAATAGACTCTCTTATTAATCGGTATTTGACTTGCCAAATATATTAGCAGCGTGGTCTTGCCGCTTCCTGTTTCACCTGTTATACACATACTGACACCATATCTGCTGAATATACTTAAAGCATCAAGCATTTCCTTTGTAATCGTACCCTTGCTTATAAAATCATCAGCCTTAAATCTTTTAGGATTTATGATTCTAAGTGAGGCTGCCATTCCTATGTCCTTATCAATAACGCCATCTCCCATAATAGTAAGCCTTATTCTGTTATGCAAATGTCCTCTTACTATGGGCCTACTTTTATCTATTATCATATCGCTTTCTTTTTTTAGCAGCCTTTTTATAACATCACTGCAATGTTCAGCCGATCTGAAGGTTTCATCTGTGGCTATTACCTCGCCCGTATCATAATGTACCTTTATATCATCCCACCTGTTTATATTTATCTCTTCTATATCATTTCTTGCGGTATCAAGCAACGGAGTCAGTATAGATAATTCCACCATTTCGTTATAAATTTTCTGTGATACCGAGATATTATTTGAATACCCTTTAATTTCTACTTTTTTATCTCTGATATACTTATCAATGATATTTCTTATCTGCTCCTTTAGTGCATACCGCTGTTTTTCATCTGTTGCATCAGCCATCAATGCAAAGTATTGACTTGATATATGCCTTTGTATTTCACTGTACAACGTATCAAAGCTTATATATTTTACTTCATCTTTTATATCAACGTTGAAATCATCATTTTTTGAAACAATATCATTATTCATCATCAAATACCTCATTTTCTTTCGGTTTTTTTTCGAACAATTTAAATCTTTTTTTAGGCTTTGTGCCTTTTTTAAATTTTTCTTTTACATTAAGCTTTTTTTGCAACAAAATTTCTTTATTTATTATATTGTTTAGAGTACTTTGATACTTTGACTTATTTATTTTGTTAAGCTCTCCTTCTATAAACTGCTTATGTATTAATTCATCAAAGGCTAAATCATAAGAAATCGAATACTTTGCCTTATATAGACTTAGAGCTTCATAGTCCCTTGCACTTGATAAAATATTTATATGACTGTCTACATTAAATCTGCTGTCGGATAAAAGAGGTAAATTACTGTCAAAAAAACAATTCGACTTAAATGTTCCGCTGCACATCCGAAATACCGTATCGCTCATTTCAAGTGCCGTCATTGATATTACATTACTGCTTATATCACTGCTACAGTCGAATATTAAAAAATCAAACATATCCGAAAGTTGCATTATCACTTTTACTACATTATATTTAGCATAAACAGGATAACTGAATATATTTTCTTTTGGGGCATAAGATAAGTATGCCAGATTATCAGTTCCGTTTACTGTATGCATAAGCTTATATATATCATCTTCACCCAAGTCCGTTTGCCACAAATCCCCCATACTGATAAAATTCTTTTCATACGGATATATACTCGCTATATCTACAGACAAATTTTCAGTATAAATAATTAAGGTTTTTTTCTTTAAGCTGTCCAATGTGACTCCAAGCTTCGTGGCAAAGGTCGTTTTCCCGCTTGCATTTGACCCCCATACACTAATTATCATTTGTTTCATCCTTTCCTATGTTATCAACAGCTTCTCCTACCTCGCCTTTATTATTTATGCTGTTGACGGCATTATTTACATCGTTCAAACCGGCAATGTTATTTTCAATTAAATCATTTTTATCATTATCGGCATTATCGGCATTTTTTACACTGTCAAAATAGCGTTCCTGTTCTTCTAATAATGCCTTTTTCTTTTGCTCATCGTTTCTTACAACTAAGGCTAAATGTACTGTCGCATTACCTTCATTTATCGCTAACTGCGATGCCTGCTCACTGTTTACAAGCAACGTTACCGTTAAAATTTTTTTATTACCCTCTTTTTCGTCCTTTATCTGTTCATCTTTTTCTTTGTCATACCCTGTTTCCTCCGTACTTGATAAAACCTCAACATATCTTAAAGATTCAGGAATAGTACATATCTCCTCTTCATCTTCTTTTTCTTTTACTAAAACGCTTACTATATCGCCTTTAAGCAGCTTGCTTGAAAGCCCTGCCGCAAAGCTGTGTACTGTAACGGATATTGCCATTTTGTTATCCGGTATATTATTAAGATATGTATCTTTATCAAGCGGATTACTGCTTATGGCATCAGATGTTATAAAACTGCCGCTGTAAATATCCGTTTTTGCATATTTAGAAAGTACATCATCTTTGTTTTTAATCACTTTGTTTGATATATTATAAGTTCCTACATTTGCCACCTCTAAATCATTTTCACTTATTTGTTTACCTTTCATAATAGTTGTCTTTACTCTTACCACATCAGCCTTTTTCTCTAAAACGCTCTGGTACATAGGAGATAATACAAAACTGGTAGCTAATCCCAAAATAATTGATATCATTCCTATTATTGCCTGTTTACCTTTCATTAAATCCTCCTAAATATAAAAAAACCTATACTTAAAAAAGGCAGCATAGGTTTTTTATTGTTATTCTTATTTATAAAATAATAGACCACCATCAAAATGCAGCCTAAAATAATACCGTTTATACTTTTTATAAAACCGTTCATCAGAGTGTTGCAAAATATAAACTTTATATCTCCGCCCCCTATAAAATCTTTTTTTAATGTTAATATTAATATAGGTATTGTAATAATAAGGGCGGAAATAATTCTTGTTATCAACTTCTCGTTAAATCCTACGTCAGCTATAAAAATCGCTATAACAGCTATATGTGTTATGTTATAAACATATCTTTTCTTTATATCAATAACTGATGCTACGAACAATACACCTAAATATATAAAATCTATCATTTTTCTTTCCAGAACATAGTCTGTAGGGATTTATATTTATATACTTTTTGCGATTTGTTAAAGTTTAATAAAAATCCCAAATATCCTAAAAATGATGTATTACACTCATCTTTTACTACAAATACGCCTGTTATAGTAGGTATGAACAGAAAAGTTAAGCCGCATATAAGCCCATTCATACCTATAAGATTCAGTAATATCGCAAATACAGCTCCTACCACAATAGCTATCACAATAAAGCTCACCTCTTTTGCTCCGAAACCGTTTATATACTCTCGTCTGTTCTTTATTCCGTACGGTATATATACATTGTTTTTATCTTCCATCTTATATCTTCTCCTTACATTAAATATAATAGCTCAGTATTGCTTTTGCCAAGCCTGTTATAGTATTTGCCAGTATTAAAAATTTTATTAAATTTTTCAACTTTTTCTTATTTTCAGACAGCTCCTGCTCATTATTCATCATACCTAATATAAGTATTGAAGCTCTTGTAACTCCACCTAAATTTATCAATACTAAAAGAGCTGTTATTAAACTTCCTATACTACCTGTAGTATCTACTCTCATTTTCTAAAAAGTCCCCTTATACTACTTGCCATCATCAATCCTGAATGAACTTTTCCAAAGCCGTTTGATTGTGCGGGCATTACTAACAATTCTGATAAAAATTGCGGTAATTTTAATGCGGTTCCCATCACCACAAGCCCGGTAATGGTGGCTAATAAACCGGTGTTTAAAATTTTTATACTTAAAAATAATAAAAACGACTGCAAGGATATTGTTATTAATTCCTGAATCACTTTTTTTATGTACATATCCCATACGCTATGATTACTGTTTAGAAGCCCAAGCGATGCAAGAGGCACTCCTATCCTTAAGATAAAAAGCTCAATACTTCTTTTAATAAATGAAAATATAAGCCTTAATACCGTTATTAGAGCAATCGTATCAAGTATTACTCCAAGTATGTTAGGGGGCATATTGTTACTGATTGACAGTACTGTCCCTAAGTCTGTCATAGGATCTGTAAATAATATGCTTGTAAGCTTTACCATTATCTCTATTGCCACATCAAACAAGGTGTTAAAGGCTACTATTATAAAAATTATTTTTGCCAATGATATAACCTGTACCATAGGATCGAGCATAGAATCTCCTTCTATGCCCAAAATATATATCTCAAATCCTTTTTTCAGATACAACACCAAAACAAGTCCCAACGAAAAACAGGCTACACCTAAGTATATTTTATTGTAATCTATGGTATAAAAAGTAAAAAATTTTTCAAGCTTATAGATATTCTCAAGCCCGTTAAATACAAGCACTTCCTTTAGCTTTATTCCGCTTTCTTCTAACAGCTTAACAAAAAAATTAAGTATCAGATCAAACATAAGCCTCAGCCCTTAAAATTAAAACCTTCTTTGATTTTTTGAGTTAATGCAGGTAAAATAGTATCTTTAGCCAAAGCATAAATACCGCCTAAAAACAATAATCCGATAACTACGGCAAGTATATATTTAAATGACTCATCAAGCCAGTTGCCGTTATTATCAAGCAGCTTATCCTTTGCTTTATTAAATGTCTTTTTTACACTTAACCCTATCATAAATATCTTATTGTCTATATTTGTAAATAATTTTTTCATTTTACTAATTCTCCTTTATTGATAATATTTTGTAATGGTGCTGATAAGTCCTGATATTACTACTATTCCTATCGCACATATAACAGTTGTTGCTATTCTTTTATTCCACATCTTTTGATCCTGTTCATCAGCCATATTTTTCCTTATAAAAAAATAAATGCCGAAAACTATGGACACCAATGCTCCTAAAATTCCCATAACTTTTGTTGCATCCTGTATGAGCTTTTTTGTGCCTGTAACCACCTTATCATTTTGTAGGTTGCCTGCAAATGTATTTATTTTTACTAAAATAATAAAAGCTGTTATTCCTATTAGATTTATTGCTTTTTTAAGTTTCATTATTACTTCCTCTCATTTTAATATTATAGCTAAAAATAACTTGTTCCATTTGCGTTATCTTTTGTTCCAACTCTCTTATTTCATCATTTCTATTATAATTTTTCAGTTCAGCCTGTTTTTTCATTTTTTCTTTCTCAATCATACTTGCTATTATTTCTTTATGTATATCATAGTATGCCAATCTCTTTTCTTTTCTTGCTTTAATTTTGTTTTGTCTGTAATATCTGACCTTTTTATCCTTTTCTTTGCTTCCCATTCCAAGCATATGACAAAACTGCCATTTGGATATATCAGGTGAGTTTAACATGGCTTTGTATCCATTACTGAATATCAGACTGTAAGGTCTTTTTATTCTACCTATTTCATCAGCCATTAATAAAGCTCTGCCTACCAGATTAACGCTTAATGAATGAGAGCCTGAAGAATACTTTTGCTCACTGCTTGATGAATTTACTGCCCCCACAGTGTATTGCCCAAGCTTTTCACTTAAAGCTTTCAGTGTATCAGGATCTTCACTTGCAAGATATACCCAAGTACTACAATTTCCCTCTATTGTTTTATTTGATTCTCCATACTTTTCTTTTAGCTGAGTCAAGCTTTGCAAAAACAGATTAAATCTTATACCCTTGCCTCTTGCCACTGTAAGCATTGTAACAAAATTAGATATGGCGGGGAAATTTCCAAACTCGTCACATATAAAATTAACTCGGTTTTTAAGCCTGCCTCCATACATATCCGCTACTTCCGACAATGCTTGATATTCTTGAGCTATAAATAATGTTGCTATATCATTATATGTTTTTCTGTCATCAGGCAGTATTATATATATAGCCATAGGCTTTGTCCCTGCCTTTTTATAATTAAAGCTTGTACTACTCGTCATATCAGCTATTAACGGATCTGTAAACAGCCTCAGTGTTGTTAAAGCCGATGTATAAAAACTTCCTCTTGTTTTGCTCGGAGCTATCTCTCCTATTGCAAGCAACCCTTTTGCCGGATGCTCTTCCGGAAGATTTTCCGCATAGTAATTAATCGGCAGTTGATACTCCGATCCTACTTTAACTCCCTTACACATATTTGATAGAAAATAATATACATTAGCCATATTTTGTAATTGCGGATTATTTTTATTATCATAAACAACCGCCATAATAGCAGTTGCTATGATAGAGGCTTCTCCGTTTTGCCATATAGGTTCTTGAACTTTTGAATTCTCCTTATATACAAGCAGTGTTGTTATATCCCATACCGCCTGTATAGCCTTTGACATTTCGTCATTATCTATGGCATCTATGACAGGTTGCAAGAAATTATACTTGTCACCTTTTAACGGATTTTTAAAATTAAGTCTTACCACCTCATAATTTCTTGATACTAAAAAGGGAGCTGTGTAATCGCTTAGCTCCCCCTTAATATCTGTGACAAAGATGGATTCGTTTGCAAGTGCTAACAAAACTATGGTTTGTAGAACTAAACATCTTGTCTTTCCACATCCTGTAGACCCAAGAACCATTGAGTGTTTGTCATCACCCACATAATAAATTCTATTTCCCTCCTTTCCTAAAACTATTCCTCCTGTTTTGATTTTAGATTTTATCACCTCCTCATTATTTTTATAACTTATATCGTTTTTAATATCCTTTACGACAAAGTTACTTGTTTTATCTATTAGGCTACGCCTGATCCTATTCATTTGATCTGCACTTAAACACTCATCATTATAAATAGAAATATCAAGCTTCGCCTTTAGACCTAACCTTAATTCTCTCATTTTTTGACTTGAATATTTTTCATTGGCAAATTGTACAACATCCACATCGTCCAATAAACCGTAGGATATCTCTTTTAACTGATTTATATCAAAGGTATCCTTAGTCAATAGATTATTTATCCTTTTCTTTACATAATTGGAATATAATTTTTTATCTTTAAGTGTTATAACGGTGTCTATTATTAGATTTACCTGTTCGTCACCTAAATTATTTATATTTAAATCCTCTATTTCTATTCCTTTTTCTATTGCATTATTTATATTTTCCAATGTATGCTTGGATAATAGAGAATTATTTACTGATTTACCGCTTTTCTTTTTTATATCCAGCATCTGTTCTACCTGATCATCTGTGTATACCGTTCTGTCATCATTATCTAAGTTAGGCGTTATCCCTATATTAAGAGCGTTTTCATTAATTTCTATCTCTCCTAATTTTGCTATTTCTTTCTCTTCTTCTTTCAGGTAATTTAACATATCAATATCAAGCTTAAAATCTATATAATCAAACACTTTATCAAAATTACTTTTATCAAGCCACCTTGCCGTTCCGTACTGTCCGCTGCCTGATGCCACCGGCGTGCTTATATCATCTGTTATAAACATCTGATCACTTGCATAATTAGGTTGAGCAAAAAAATAAAGGCTTATAATCATTAAAATTATTAAAGCCTCTGCGTAAAAATATAACTTTATAATATCCGGATTTTTTATAGCATATGTAACTATTACTAAAAAATTTAATCTCTCCGGAATGACTCCATCTTTTAAAAAAATGTCTATAAACGGAATAGCATATATAATTACAATATTAGATAGAATATATATAACAGCATAACTTATAATCTGTGTTCTAAATTTTTTGCTACATTTCCATTTCGTAAAAAATTTCGTTATCATTTATCATATCCTCATTATAAACAGGAGTTACATCTTGTAGCCTTTCCTTTATTCCGGTATCTATTTCTTTTTTCAAATACTCATTAAAATCTTTAGCATCATATACTTCATACTCAAATTGATATCCGGCATAAGTATTTGTCATAGCTTCTCTTGCCCTATGTCCTGAAGAATCATTATCCAAACAAAATCTGATAGTATCTATTTCCTTATGCTCATTTAGATATCTTTTAAGGGCTATATCAGCTGTTCCTCCAAGACTTAACAAATGGTGATTAATATTTTCGTTTCCGGAAATCTTATGTAATGTAATATAGCTCATCAAATCTATGGGACTTTCAAATATAATTACCTTTTTAGTTGTTCCTTCTTTAGAAAAACCATAGGACTTATCACTATTTTCCACATCTCCTTTAAATATCTTATATGTATTAGTCCCTCTCATAGTAGCGTACTTCGGATTTTTATCTTTATCATATCCCACAAATACGACATTCCCATACTCTTTTTCCTGATAAAGCATTTTTTCTTTTACAAAGTAATCAACTACATTTTTATCAATCTTTCTTGTGTATATAAGATAAGCGTAAAGTCTTGAATATTTTTCAGCTTTTTCAGGGAGCAGCAGTTCTTCCTTTACAGCTTTTTCAGCCTTAGTTTTTGATAAATCTTGTTGTATTACGCTATCTCTTCTTTCATCGTATCCTGATAACTCTATTACGGAGCTTCTCCAGTTCTTTCCTGTAATATACATATAAAATTGTATACTACCGCCGCCTTGATTATGTGAAAAACAATTCCACTTACTTCCATCTTCGCTTATGTAAAGACCGCCATATCCGGGAATATGATAGCTTTTGCCATCTCTTTTTATATCAATATTTTGACTCCTTGCTATATCTAAAATATTTATCCTGTTAGCCTTTGCTATTATATCTTCACTTAATAATCCCATTCTATTCCCTGCCCTTTCTTGTCTTCTTCTATTTCCTCTTTTTTCGCATTTATACTGCTTGATTTTTTATTGATAGCAGTAGACTTTTGATTATATTTTGTATTACTTTTCAACATTTTTGTTAAACTCTTGCTAAAACCTAAATAATTATTATAATCAACAACCTTTTGTACATCAGAAACTTTTCTTGTATCATTGGTCTGTTTCTCATATTTTTTATTCCAGTATCTCTCAAGAGCTTCTTTTGTAAACGGCGTATATCCTCTCTTTGGTTGCCCCAATTTATCGGAATTTATCTTTTTACCGTCTGAATTTATATAGCTTATGTCTTTTCTGCTTTCTTGCCATATAACCTTTATTCCCTTTTCTCTTAAAAAATCAATGTATTCTTCAGCATTGTTTGAATTTTTTTTAGCTTCTTTACAAGCATCAAATATCCCTTTTTTCCAAGACACCCCTCTTTCTAAAGCTCTGTATTCTTGACTGTTTTTATGTTCTTGTTCTGCCTCCTCTATAACTGACAGATTAAATTTTCTACAAAGCATATCACTATAATCTTTTATCCTCTTCATTTGCTCTTTGCTCTGTTGATAGGCAGTTCCATTTATATTGCTTGTAGTATTTACTATAAAATGCGTATGTATATGTTCTTTATCGGTATGAACTCCATATACCACACTAAACTCATTAAAGATATCATATTTCACTATTTCATCAGCTATCTTCTTAGCTAATTTTGCATCTACTTCTCCGGGCTTAAACGACTGTATAAAATGTATGCACATACGTCTTGACAAATCTTCTTCATCTTTAGGCAGCTTTTTGAACAAGCTTTTTGTTAAAATAAAATCATCATATGCTCTCATAGGATTACAATCTTTCCCCGCTCTTAATTCTTCTGTAGTCTTATTTTCCAAATCAAGCACATAATCTATTACTTTTTTAAGAGAATTTAATGTCTTATAAGTTCGTATCTTACCATCGGTACTTTTTTTACCATTTACAAACTCTATTACTGCAATTTTTATCATCTCCTTATCAGATATTTAGTATTTTCTTTGCTTTCTTTATTGCCTTTCGTAAGTCATCGAAACTTTCGACATTGTTGATATCAAAATCTTTAAACAAACCGTGCGGATAAGGATAAAGAGTATATGTTGTTCCTGTTCCGCCATTTTCTCTCTGATTAAACGACTCAATTTCTATAATATATTTATCTTTTTCAAATCGTAAAATGTTAGCCATTTCCCCCTCCCTTACGAACACCATTCGCAATTGTATCCGTATATCCTTTTTGAATACCGGACACATAGTTTGTCTTACCATTTATTTTATATATAAAAAATTTAATCAAAAAACATCTCTCATTAATGCTTCACTTGTAAATTTATTATTTCTTTTTTTATATCTATGAGTAACCTTTGCAGATTATCAAGTTCTATTACTTCTACAAGTCCCTGATGTGCCAACATTGTTAACTGATTTAGATTGTTCCCTATATAATTGAGTTCTTTTATAAATGGTTTTATCTGTTCTATAATAACTATCTTTTCTCCGATACCAACTTTTGATAAATATGCACTTCTGCTTAAATATGAAGCTTTGGCATAAGTATCTATTTTTTCTAAATCATCACAACAAATATTGATATGTACAGATTTCTTTTTTTTGTTTGATTTACAAACAATATGTTCTTCACATATGTTTACCTTATCTGTCAATAAATATTCCTTAAGTGTTTTACCGATATTAGCGGCATTTTTTAACAATTGTCGTTTTTCGTCCTTTGATACTCTTATATATATTCTTTCATCATTCATAATCATTACTCTTTTCTTTAACCTTTAGACACCGTGTCTATAAGTTAAATCTTTGCTTTAATATTTTACTTTATATGCAGACAACGCAGCTTTTATAGTTTCAACTATAGTATCGTCATTATCATTCTCACTAAAGAATTCATTCAATATTTCTCTTTTTATCATTACACCTTTTTCTGATTTAGGCTTTGCCTTGCGTGATAAAATTGCTTCTATTCTTTCTCTATCTAAGATATTTGCAAACTTCCTAATCTCTTTAGCCTTGCTCTGATTCACTTTAACTTTTAGTTCATTCGCAACACTGACAACCATATCTTGCTCTTCTTGAGTAAGATATGATAATTCCACACCTGTTCGCATATCTATTTCTCCATTATCCAATTTATCCTTATAGCTTTTGGTTAATTTATCAAGCCTACAATATCTTGCTATATTTCGGGTGGACATAGAATAATCAAAATCACTTATTTTTTTATCGTTTATATCTTCAATTCCTGATACCAACGCACCTATTTTATCAAGATCGGTTCTGTGACCTTGTCTTTTTTGAGCATTATAGTGAGTTGATATAATAAAAGCTCGTTCACTCGGTGTTAAGTCGGCTAAACTTCTTTGGATCATATTGCTTTCGCTTACTATAAGCTCTGCCGTTATATCATCTATATCTTTCAAAATTCTAACCGGTACTTTTGACAGTTTCAATATTTTGGCAACATTATGTCTATTATGTCCGGCTAAAATTTCATATTCTCCATTTTCATTTATTCTTGCTAACAACGGTCTTGCCAGTATAGGCTGCAATATCCCATAATCTCTTATACTATTTATTAAATCCTCAAGCTTCTTTCCGGTATAAAGCTTGAACGGATTATTTTCATAAGGCACAAGATTATTAGGATTTATCATTACAATGTCTGTTTCATTATCTGCAAGTATAATATTTTCATCTTCCATAATATCTTTCAGTTCCGGTGCTATTGTAAAATTAGGCTCCATCAATACCTCCTTATCATATATGTATTTAGAGGGTGTGGGATACTTCCCACTTCTGCCATCCAAGTGCAACTTGGCAAGCTCTAACTTGTGCAAATAGTGCGTGTACGCACAATTTGTACAATGTTAGGAAGCTTGCAAAATTTTCACAATTTTTTAAGTTATAAAAATACTAAAATTTTTTGCTGTAGATATTGGAAAAAAATGAGTTAATTTTTAATCTTCCGGACACCGTGTCTACAAGTTAGACTTTATTTTTAACCTCCGGACACCGTGTC
>CAUUFM010000003.1:0-21791 GCA_963544505.1 uncultured Lachnospiraceae bacterium
TGGTGGGAGTTAATTTGTTGTCCAACAGCGAGCTTCTTGCTATAATTTTAAGAACAGGTTCAAAGGATAAAAATGTTCTTGATTTAGCCAGAGAGGTTTTAAAGCTATGTGATGACGGCAATGATTTATCGGCACTCATAAACCTAAGTAAAAACTCTTTACTTAAAATAAAGGGAATAGGAGATGTTAAAGCGGCTCAATTATTGTGTATAGGAGAGCTGTCCAAAAGGATAGCTTCAAGCAGGGCTAAAACAAGACTTAAGTTTGACAATCCTAAGTCCGTTGCCGATTATTATATGGAGAAAATGCGCCATTTAGAGCAGGAAAATTTTGTTTTAGTAATGCTTGATGCAAAATCCAAGATGATTTGTGACAGGCATATTTCTATTGGAAGCATAAGCTCCACAATCGTATCTCCACGAGAGATATTTAGAGAGGCTTTAAAGTTTAATGCCGTGTCAATATTGGTTCTGCACAATCATCCGAGCGGAGATCCAAGACCCAGTGATGAAGATCTTAATGTGACGAGGAGACTTTTTGAATTGGGGAATCTTCTTGGAATAAGACTTGTAGATCATATTGTGATAGGGAATGGAGAGTATTACAGTTTTAAAGAAAAAGGAATATTATAAAATATAAGGAGTATAAAAATGGCGAATATTTATGGCCTTGATTTAGGAACCGGAAATATAAAAATATATGCAAAACAGGGGGACAGGTTGCTTAATGAAAGAAATCTTATAGCTATTTCAGGAAAAACACAGCTGTTTTCTTTTGGAGATGACGCCTATGAAATGTATGAGAAAGCACCTGCAAATATAGAGGTATCTTATCCTATGGTTAATGGAGTAATATCGGATTTACGAAATATGCAGACCCTATTAAAGTGTTTTTTAGATAAAATTTCAAAGAGTAATATAAAAGGTTCTTCTTTTTTAGTTGCAGTGCCTAAGGAGATAACTGAGGTTGAAAAACGTTCTTTTTTTGATGTTTTGAAGACATCGTATATAAAACCCAAGCAAATTTTAATGGTGGAAAAACCTGTGGCTGATGCCGCAGGATTGGGGCTTGACGTTATAAACTCCAAAGGAATAATGATTGTAAATATCGGTGCAGATACTACGGAAATATCGGTTATTTCTTTGGGCGGGATTGTACTTAGCAATCTTATGAAAATAGGAGGCAAAAAGCTTGATGAGTCTATAAGAACTGCAATCAGGAAAAATCACGCTTTAAATATTGGAGAAAAAACTGCGGAACTGCTTAAAAAAGAGCTGGGATATGCTATGGATCCGGAGGATATTTCAGCTCCGGTATATGGAGTAAATCTCGGGAAAGGGCTTCCCGTGGAGGTGAATATATCTGCTGAAACGGTGAGTGAGGCTATACAAAGCAATCTGCATTCTATTTGTGATGAGATAAAAAATGCCATAGAAAGCACACCTCCTGAATTGGCATCGGATATCATTAAAGACGGTCTTTATCTTACAGGGGGGTCATCTAATATTAGAAATCTTGATGCTTTTATAAATAGAGAATTGGGCTTTAGGGTAAACATTACAGAAGATCCTTCAGATACTGTTGTAAAAGGGCTGGGTAGAATTATGAAGGAAAAAAGCTTGGAGAGATTGGCTTATTCTCTAAATGAATTAAAAGAACAGTATAGCTGAAAGGTGTGTCTTTATGAGCGATAATCAGCAAAATCCTAAGAAAATAACTGTTAAGGACAAGCATCTTTTGATTGCACTTACAGTTATATGTGTTGCTCTTTTGTTCAGCTCATATCTTTTTGATATTTCCAAAGAGCCGTTTTCTACAATAAATGAATATTTATTTTTTCCGATACAAAGCGGCTTGTCCGATATAGGGCAGGCGGCAGGAAAAAGAATAGATACCATAAAAAAACTTAAAAATCTTCAAAATGAGAATAAGGAACTGAAGGCAAAACTTGATGCCCTTACTGTAGAAAACACCTCGCTTCATCAAATGCAGATGGAATATGAGAGATTAAAAAAACTATATGCTATCGATAAAGAGTTACCAAGTTATAATAAGATAGAGGCAAATATAGTTAATAAAACCTCAGGCAACTGGTTTGATTATTTTACAGTTGATAAAGGTAGCGAGGACGGAATAAAAAAGGATATGAATGTAGTAGCCGGAGCCGGACTTGTAGGAATTGTTACAGATGTCGGAAAACACTATTCAAAGGTAATGTCAATCATAAATGATTCAAGCAATGTTAAGGCTATGACACTTACTACAGCGGCTCAATGTCTGGTGGCAGGAGATTTAACTCTGTTAGATAAAGGCAGTATACACTTATTACAGTTGTCCGATCCCAAAGATAAGGTGCTTGTGGGAGATAAGATAGTGACATCAAATATCAGCACAAAATATATGCCCGGAATTTTAATAGGTTATGTAAACAGCTTGGAAAAAGAGCCGAATCAGATATTAAAATCAGGATATATAGTGCCTGCGGTAGATTTTACCGCATTAAATGAGGTGCTTATAATTACCGAGCTTAAAGAAGTGTGGGATAGTGGAGAAGATGACAAAAAATGAATAAATTTTATATACCCGTAAAAATTGCAGTATGTATGTTCCTGATTTTATTGTTATCGGTTATATTACAGATGAGCCTGTCAAATTTTATCGAGATTGCTTATATTTCTCCTAACGTTCTGGTAATAGTCGTGTCTGCATCAGGTTTTTTGATAGGAAAAAAATCAGGAATTTTGATGGGTTTTTTTGCCGGATTTTTTATAGATTTTTTAGGCAGTGATTTATTCGGATTCAGCTCCATAGTCTTTATGATGATAGGCTACATCAGCGGAAATCTGAAAAGATTGTTATTCATTGATAAATATTGGATTAGCCTTATCGTAATAGGAATTTCCGATATTTTTTACGGTTTTTGTAATTTTATATTTTTATTTTTATTAAGGGGCAGAATAAATTTATTCTATTATTTAAAGAGAATTATACTGTCGGAGGCGGTGTACACGGTGGTAATCGCAACAGTATTATATCCGCTGTTTAAATCATTGTTGGTTAAGATTGAAAAATTAATTATAGACTATAATTCAAAAAGGTGAGTAATTTGAAAGATAAAATACGAGAGTTTTTTACTAAGGTATTTACATCAAGGATTACAATTTTATTTTTAATTGCTGTATTCGGCAGCACGCTACTTATATATCAGTTATTTTTGTTGCAAATTATAAAAGGTGAGCAATATCAAAAAAGCTTTATGCTGAAAGTTGTAAAGACAAAGTCATTGAATGCACCGAGAGGAAATATTTTTGATAGAAACGGAAAACTCCTTGCCACTAATGAATTGGCTTATAATGTGACGGTAGAGGACAGCTTTAGTGATGGAAGATATAAAAATTTAAGATTAAACAGTATTTTATTTAAAACAATAAAGCTGGTGGAAAAGTATAACGATAATGTTATACAGGATTTTCCGATAGGGCTTGATGATAATCAGGAATTTTATTTTAAGGTTGACGGAATTAAGTTAAAGAGATTTAAAGCCGATGTTTTCGGACACACCGATGTGGAATATCTTAATGCGGATCAAAACAAGGCGACAGCTAATGATGTTATAAACTTTTTAGCAAGTGCATCAAAATATTCAATTTATAAAAATAAGTTTCCAAAAGAGGGCTTGCTTTATTTACCTGCAATATATAATGAGGATAATATGAAAGAGGCTGATGTAAAGGAGTGGAAAGGCAGCTTTACTAATGATGAGCTGTTAAAACTGATTACATTAAGATCGGCATTATCGGCTAATTATTATCAGCGTTATAAGAGTGTAAATGTGGCTCTTGATGTCAATGAACGCACCAGAACGGCTATAATGGAAAATAAGAATGAGCTGACCGGTGTGGACGTGAGCTTGAATTATAGAAGATATTATTATGACAGTATTTATTTTTCACATATATTAGGGTATACGGGTACGCCCTCTCAGGAGGAGTTGGACGAGCTTGTTAAAGAGGACTCAAGCTATTCTTCAAATGACGAAATCGGAAAATCCGGACTTGAACAGAGTATGGAGAGCTATCTTCGTGGAGTAAAGGGAGAGGAAAGACTTTACGTAAACAACTTGGGAGCAACTCTTGAATACATTGACAAGAAAAGTCCTGTAATCGGTAATAATGTTTATTTAAGCGAGGACAGCGAGTTGCAAAAGGCGGCATATAAGATACTTGAAAAAAAACTGGCTGATATATTAGATGAAAGAATAGTAAATAATAAGATTTACGGGCCTCTTAATGACAGTGCCACTAAAATAAAAATACCGATAGATGATGTTTATTTTGCACTTATAAATAATAATGTTATAGACATAAACGAACATAACAGGAAGATAAGCGGTATAGAAAAATCTGTTTTTAATAAGGTAAAAAATTATAAAAAAGCTACGTTTGATAAATTGTCAAATGCTTTTATAGATGAGGACAAGTCAATTAATTCATCATTTTCAAAGGATTTTAATGAGATTATTGAATATTCTTTAAATTTACTTAAGGCTAATGAAATCATAAAGGGAGATGCCGACAGCATATTTGCAAAGTTTAAGAATGGCAGGATATCTCTAAATCAGTGTGTTAAAGAGCTGATATTATATGACAAAATAAATATCAGTCTGTTATCGGATACTGCTGAATATTTTGAAACAAATGAGATAAATGAGCAGATAGTAAAGTATTTGCTGAAAAATATGGATAATGATACCAAATTTATAAAGATATTATATAGGCAGCTAATAAACAGCAGCAAGATTACCGGAAAAGAGTTGTGTCTGATTTTATTTGAACAGGGTGTTATTCCGAAAAATAAAGAGCATTACCTTGCACTGAAGGAGGGCAGATACAGTCCGTTCAATTTTATTAAAAAGAAGATTAAAAATCTTAATATTACGCCTGCACAGTTGGGACTTGATCCCTGTACCGGTTCTGTGGTGATACAGGACAGTAAAACAGGTGAACTTTTGGCACTTGTTACATATCCGGGTTATGATCTTAATAAGTTGGCAGGAAAAGTGGATTCAAAATATTATGCAAAACTCACCAATGATTTGTCGGAAAGTTTATATAATCACGCCACACAGCAGCGTACCGCTCCCGGTTCCACATACAAAATGGTATCTTCAATAGCCGCCTTACAGGAGGGTGTAATCGGAATAAATGATACTATAGATTGTAAAGGAATATTTAAAGAAATTACTCCCTCTCCGCAATGCTGGAGTAAAAGCGGTCATAGGAAGCTTAATATGGTCGGAGCGATTAAAAATTCCTGTGATATTTATTTTTATAATGTAGCTTATAGGCTTGGAAACGGAAAAATCGGAGGTGGGGATTACAGCTCCGAAAAAGGTTTGGAAAAGCTTAAAAAATATGCCAAGATGTTTGGACTTGGAGAAAAGACCGGACTTGAGATACCGGAAGAGGCAGGGCATATTTCCACCGAAGATGCGGTGCGTTCCGCAATCGGACAGGGTAATAATTCTTTTACAACTGTGGAATTATGCAGATATGTGAATACCATAGCTAACGGAGGCACGTGTTATGACCTGACCACATTACATAAGATTACAGATTATAGCGGCAAGCTGATTAAGAAATATTTTCCTAAAAAAAGGAAGCGTTTAAGCGGTATTTCTCCTGAAACTTGGGCAATTGTAAGGAGGGGTATGAGAGAGGTTGTAACCGGCCACGATAAGATTTTTAATTCACTTGACAAATATGTGCACACATCGGGGAAGACCGGTACGGCGGAGTACCTTAAAACCAGAGGAAACCACGTTTTGTTTGTAGGATATGCGCCGGATCAGAATTCTGAAATATCTGTTGCCGTCAGAATACCGTTCGGATATACATCTACCTATTCTGCTGAAATTTTTAGAGATGTGGTGGCGTATTATTATAAGGTGAGTACGCTTGATGATATTTTACACGGTTCTATGAAAAAGAGCACTGATATGATCAGTGATTGAGGTATAAATGTTAAAAAAATATAATTTGTCAAATATTAAGATAACAATTATTTTATGCGCTTTAAGCCTATCAATAATAGGTAATATGTCAGTTAGAAGTGTGGAGTTGTCGCTACAAAAAAGACACCTGATCGGAATAATAGCCGGAGTGTTTTTTATGTTGGTATTTATGCTGATAGACTATCATATTTATTCGGAGAGATTTTATGTATTATTTTATCTCGCCAGTGTATCATTATTAGTGGCTGTCAGATTATTCGGAACCGTTTCGGCACACGCCAGAAGATGGCTTATAATAGGCGGAATAAAATTTCAGCCCTCAGAGCTTACCAAAATATTTTTAATTATCTTTTTTGCAAAGCTTCTGGAGAAATATAGAGAAAAAATAAACACCGCTTACGTTTTTATCGGTTTATTATTGGTGATAATACCGGTGGTGCTGATATTAAAACAGCCCAATTTATCGACATCAATAGTTACATTTGTGATTTTTGCTACTCAACTTTTTATAGCGGGGTTTTCTCATAAAGTATTGATACCCATATTTTTAGTATCATTACCGTCCGTTTTTATATTTATGGAGCTGATAAAGAGATTGGCACACGCCGGTAAATTACCTGATATATATCAGTTAGAGAGAATTATGGCTTTTCTTGAGCCGGACAATCCGAATTTTTCACATCTAATTGACCAACAGAACAATTCCGTAATGGCTATAGGCTCGGGGCAATTGATAGGAAAAGGGATAAATAACAACATTATTTCATCTGTTAAAGATGCAAATTTCGTTTCGGAGGTTGAAACAGACTTTATTTTTAGTGTTATTGGTGAAGAAATGGGTTTCTTGGGCTGTGTTACCGTAGTTATTTTGTATTTTATTTTAACTGTTTCCTTACTTATGATAGCAAGAAGAGCGAAGGATTTAACAGGGAAGCTTATCGCAACAGGTATGGCTTGTCTTATCGGATTCCAGAGCTTTTTGAATATGGGAGTGGCTACAAGGGTGCTTCCGAATACCGGTGTAACATTGCCGTTTATAAGTTTCGGTTTGACATCTATGATAAGCTTGTATATCGGAATCGGTGTTGCACTTAATGTCGGGCTTCAGCCTGATGAGCTTAATTATTGATAGCAGGAGGTAAATAAAATGAATATTGGACTTATTGCTCACGATAACAAAAAGAAATTAATGCAGAATTTTTGTATCGCGTATAAGGGTATACTGTGTAAACATTCCTTAAGTGCCACTGAAACTACCGGCAGACTTATAGAAGAGGTAACGAATTTAAATGTTCAGAAATATTTGGCGGGGCATTTAGGCGGAGAGCAGCAAATGGGTGCTGAAATAGAAAGCAACAATATGGATTTGATAATATTTTTAAGAGATCCTTTAAGAGCCAAAACAAGAGAACCCGATGTGAACAATGTGGTAAGACTATGTGATTTACATAATATTCCGATAGCTACCAATCTTGCTACCGCCGAATTATTATTGCGTTCACTTGATAGAGGAGATCTTGAATGGCGGGAGATGTATAAATGAATTTTTATGTGTCAAAAAGACCGGCAAAGCGCCGAGTCAACAAGTTTTTCATAGTTGTAATTGTTTCAGTTATTTTACTTTGTTTAGCTTTTTTTGCAAATAAATTAAGGGAATCATTTAGAAAACCTGCCAACTGTTATAATATATATGATAATTTATTCGGGCTGATGGCATATGAGGACAGAACACTTGCCGAATCGTTTGCAAGTAACTTAACTGTGGTTTCAGGTGATGTGTCCGTAAAAAGAATAAATACAAAAGATGCCAAGGCTGTTTGTCTTTTTGCTTTGGATCAAAAAGAGGTAATATACAGTAAAAATGCACATAAAACCGTATATCCCGCCAGTATCACAAAGGTTATGACGGCACTTTTGGTTCTTGAAAATTCCAAGATGGACGATAAGGTGAAGATAACCGATGCGATTAAAAGGCTTCCTTCAGGATCATCAAGCAGTAATATAAAGGTTGGAGATATTATGACGGTTGAGCAGCTGCTTTATGCTATGCTCCTGCCGTCAGGCGGTGATGCTTCTCTTGCTTTGGCTGAATATATATCAGGCGATGTTGATGAATTTTGTAGGCTGATGAATGAAAGAGCACATAAGCTTGGAGCTACCAAGACCCATTTTATGAATCCACACGGATTTTTTGAAGAAAATCACTATACAACCGCCTACGATATTTATCTGATATTTAATGAGGCTATAAAGCACGAAGAATTTTTGAAAATTATCAGTACACCTAAGTTTATTTGTAATTATACATCATCTGATAACAAAGCCTGTCAATTGACATTCACAAATACCAACAGGTATATAAACGGTGAGCACAGAATTAAGCTTGATGCGATGATAATAGGCGGAAAAACAGGTTATACAAGTGAGGCGGGAAGATGTCTTGTTTTACTTAGCAGAGATGAAGACAATAATTCTTATATTTCAATCGTGATGAAAGCAAGTGATCAAAATATGCTGTATTCACAGATGGATAATTTATTGAAAGAAATTGATTGACAGAAAATTTTTTATTTAAATAAATAATAGTTGTTTTTTTAACGATATATTGTTATAATTCATTATGAAAATACAATAATATAATGAGGAGGGTAATAAAGTGGTCGAGTTATTTGTTGGTAAAAAGGGAAAAGGTAAGACTAAATATTTATTGGACGATGCTAATAAATCGGTTACGGAAGTTAGCGGAAGTGTGGTTTATCTTGATAAAAGCACAAATCATATGCACGAGCTCAGCAATCAGGCAAGACTGATTAATGTTACCGATTACAAAGTTGATAATGCGGATAAGTTTATGG
Source organism: uncultured Lachnospiraceae bacterium (assembly GCA_963544505.1). Lineage (GTDB taxonomy): Bacteria > Bacillota > Clostridia > Lachnospirales > Lachnospiraceae > CAUUFM01. The sequence goes on from CAUUFM010000003.1 coordinate 8,869, forward strand.
GATTTGTTTGCGGAATTATCTCGCAGGATTATGATTTACAGATAATATATTGTGACAGTTTTTTAAAGATGGCGCATATTGAGGTAAATAAGCTTGCCGAACTTGTTGAAGAGCTTAATGCAATAAGTGAAGAAAGAGATATCCGTATGTGTATAAGTATTTCCGCAGATGAAATAGAACTTGATGAGAAATTAAAAAAATATATAAAAATATCATTATAAATGATATAATATTTTTAATCCAACACCTGAAATTTCTTTAGTATGAGTTTTTACTTATCGGATTTTGGGTGTTGTATTATTTAGCAGGGAGTTTTAAAATGGCAAATAAAGGGAGAATAAAAAATAAAAAGGAACCTGCCGGTTCTCCGGTTATATTAAGTATCATTGTTGTAATTATTATAGTGTATATTATTGTACATTTATTCAGGTATTTTACAACAAAGGTGCCGGCGGTATATGAGGTAAAATTTGGATATTTAAGTCAAAACAACGTTTTAAGAGGAATCTGTATCAGAGATGAGAAGATAGTTAAATGTAATGCCGAAGGACATATTAATTATTTTGTTGGAGAAGGGCAGAGAGTAGGTGTAAATACGACTGTTTACAGTATTGACAATGACGGTGAAATTTACGAGTATATAAAAGACACTAAAGATGAATTAAGCAAAAATGAGCTTAAAGATTTGAGGGATATAATTAAAAATTTTTCTAATACTTTCTCAACTGTAAATTTTGAACAGGTAGCGGATTACAGGTCAAAGGTGGATAATTTTTTGACTGATTTGAAAGCTGATAAAGCTCTTAACAGGCTCAAAAAATTGCAAAATAAAACTACCGTATCATTTAATAAGTATAGGGCAAAAGATACAGGAAACATATCTTTTTATACGGACGGATTTGAAGGAGTAAGCATTGATGCTCTAAAAGAAAAGGGTTTTGATATGATAAATGAAAACTCTTATGAAAAAAATGTCATAAGAAATAATGATATTGTAGATAAAAAAACTGTTGCCTATAAGCTGTTAAATAATGAAAATTGGCAGATAGTAAGTGAAATTGACAGAAAAACCTATAGCAAATTTGATGAAATAATAAAAAATTCCGGAAATCTCGACGGAACAGTAAATGTAAAGCTTCGCTTTGTAATTGACAATACTACTACAAATTCCATACTTGAGCTTTATAAAAACGGTGAAAAGTTTTATGCAATTTTGAATTTAAAAGATTCCGCTGTCAGATTTTTGGATTACAGATATCTGTCGGTAGAACTTTTATTAGAGCAAATAAAGGGAATTAAGATACCTATTACCTCTGTAACTTCAAAAACCTTTTTTGAGATACCGAGGGAATATTTGACCAAAGGGGACGGTAAGGATAAGGACGGTGTAATTCTAAGAACGGTTGATAAAAATTCAAAACCTTTGAGTAAATTTGTAGAGGTAAATAAAGTTCTGACCGAAGGAAAATGCTTTATAGCATCGGAAGAGTTGAAAGAAGAATATATCATTGAAAATCCCGATAATCCGAGAAAAACATATAGTTTGCGTTTAAACAGCAGTTTACAAGGTGTTTATAATGTAAATAAGGGTTATTGTATTTTTAATTTTGTTGATATTATAGATAAGAATGAGCAATATTATATAGTTGACAGTTTAATAAGCGAGCTTAAAGAGTATGATCGCATTATATTAGATTCAAGCTTGGCTAATGAAAATATGCTTTTAAATTCAAATTAACGGGGGGTGCAATGGGAAATATTGTAGAAAATTTAGATGAGGTAAGGTATAGAATAGAAAAGGCTTGTGACAGTGTAGGTAGAAAAAAAGAAGAGGTGACATTAATAGCGGTCAGTAAAACCAAGCCTATAAGCGATATTTTGACGGCATATGATTATTCTCAAAGGGATTTTGGAGAAAATAAGGTAGTGGAGCTTATAGAAAAACAGGCTGTATTGCCCGATGCCAAATGGCATATGATTGGACATCTGCAAAGGAATAAGGTGAAAAAGGTTTTGGATAAGATAACTTTATTACATTCATTGGATTCTTTGGATCTTGCGGTGGAAATTCAAAAGTATGCGGAAAAATTGAAATTGGATTTTTTAGATACATTAATAGAAATCAATATTGCAGGCGAAGAAAGTAAATTCGGGATAGATTTAAATAAATTACCATATTTTGTAGATGAGCTTTTAAAGTATAACAAGATACGCATAAGGGGGCTTATGTGTGTTGCACCGAATGTAAAAAAATCTGATGAGAACAGAGCATTGTTCTGCAAGATGCGTGAAATTATGCTTGACATTTCACATCATTTGCCGCATAATAGCCACATAGATATTTTGAGTATGGGGATGTCGAATGATTTTGAAGCTGCTATAAAAGAGGGAGCGACAATGGTTCGGATAGGCTCTGATATCTTTGGAAGAAGAGAGTATAATAGTAACTAAGCAGGGGAGGTTGTATTAAATATGCAAATTAGTGAAATTATTAATAATTTTATTGACGGCTTTAAGATTGATAAAAATGATGATGATTATATAGACGATTATACCGGATATGAAGATGATTTTGATATTCCCGGCGGAGTAGACGGAGCTACAGCTCTGAAATATAACAGAAATATTGATGTTGATTCCGATTTTCAGTCCGTAACATCTAAAAAAAGGACTAAGGGAGAATTTACTGCTAAAAATAGTAAGATTACTCCTATGAAGAGCAGATCAAAAAACGGCAGTGCCGCTGATAACTATGCTCGAGTTCACGTATTAAATCCTAAAGATATGGAAAGCTCCAAAGAAATAGGGAATCTTTTGATCAACGGTTGTGTGGTACTTATAAATTATACAGGACTTGAAAATAAGGTTTGTCAAAGAATATCGGATTTTGTGTACGGAGTTATTTATAGCATTGACGGCAGGGTAGTAATGGTGGCAAATAATGTTATGGTTGCAACACCTTCCGGAGTGGATTTGGACGGAAATTTGGACGGAATAATAAATGATAATATTTCGATTCCGTCTTTAAGAAGATAAGATTAAATATTATTATGATTTATATAGATTAACGGCAGGGTAGTTATCCTTGTCGTTTTTCATTATGAAAAAAGGAGCTTAAATTTATGAAAAGATACATTAAGGGGAATATAATTATTACCGTAATATCGGTTGTTTTACTTGTTTTTATAGATTTTTTTACAAAGAAATTAGCATTTGATATTTTGAGATTTTCAAATGGAATAAGTGTAATTAAGGGAATATTCAGGCTTGAATATGTTGAAAATAAAGGGGCGGCATTTGGGATATTGCAGGGGCGACTTTTACCTGTTATAATAATTACACCTATATTGGTATTTTTAGTTGCCTTTATATATATAAAAAGCATAAATATCAGCAAATTTAAACTGTTTAGGATAGTTAGTATTTTTTTTATAGCCGGCACTATAGGAAACTTTATTGATAGGGTATTTTATGGCTATGTCATTGATTTTCTTTATTTTGAACTGATTAATTTTCCTGTTTTTAATATGGCGGATATTTATCTGACTTTAAGTACAATAGTTATTTTGATTGCTTTATTGGTTTATTATAGGGACGAGGATTGGAATTTTATAAGGAAAAATAAAAAATGAATGAAGCTATGCGATTTTTTGTTTCGGTAGATGAGGCGGATACAAGAATTGATAAGTTATTATCTGAAATTTTAAGCAAATATTCAAGGAGTTATATAAAAAACCTGATAAAAGATGAAAAAATTTTTGTAAACGGTAAGATTGTTAAGCCGTCGTATATTGTTAAAGAGAATGATGAATTATGTATTGATGAAATAAAGGATAAAACCCTTGATGTCACAGCGGAAAATATTCCGATAGATATTTTATATGAAGACAGTGATATTTTGATAGTAAATAAAGGAAAAGATATGGTGGTACACCCCTCTGTCAGCCATTATTCAGGGACATTGGTAAATGCCGTCTTATATCATTGCCAAGATTTATCTGATATAAACGGAGTTCTAAGGCCGGGAATAGTGCATAGGATTGATAAGAATACTACCGGAACATTAGTTATTTGCAAAAATAATAATTCACATACAATTATTTCAAGGCAATTAAAAGAACACAGCATAAATAGAAGATATGTGGCTATAGCTAAAGGGATTTTTGATAAAAAAGAAGGAAGAGTTGATTTGCCTATAGGCAGAGATGAAAATAATCGTCTGAAAATGGCTGTTAATTATAAAAACGGTAAAGATGCGGTAACTAATTATAGGGTAATATCGGAGCTTAAGGGTGCAAGCCTTGTAGAGTTTCGTCTGGAAACGGGACGAACACATCAAATAAGGGTTCATATGAACAGTATGGGGCATACATTGTTAGGAGACAGTCTTTACGGAGAAAAGAGCTTTACTAAAGAAACAAAGGAGCAATGTTTACACGCAAGACTTTTAGGTTTTGTTCATCCTACACTTAATACCTATGTAGAATATAAGGCGAAGATACCTGATTATATGGAAAGGCTTTATAAAAAATTGGGTGGAGAATGTACTATAGAGCAGATTTTGGAGAATGATTAAATGAATGAAAAGGTTATAAAAACTTTAGAATTTGATAAAATTCGAGAAAAACTACATAAATATGCGTTTAGTGAAAAGGCTAAGGACATCTGTCTTAAAATAAAACCTATGACAGATGTAGCCAAAATAGAAACAATGCTTGAAGAAACTAATGCCGCTCTGTTAAGGATATGGAAATCAGGAAGACCTGAGTTTTATGGAGTAATTGATCCGAAGCCATTATTGTCAAGAGTCAGGCTCGGTGGAAGTCTTAATACTGTTGAATTGCTTAAAATAGCATCATTTTTAGAAACAACTCATAGGATAAAGCAATATAATAAGAGCGCAGGCAGTACAAAAGATGTAGAAGATTATATCTTATATGACTGTCTTGCAAACAGCTTTGAAGAATTAATAAGCGGTTTTACTATAGCCAATGAGATAAAAAGATGTATTATTTCTGAAGATGAGATTGCATCAGATGCAAGTAGCGGACTTAAAGAGGTTAGACGTAATATAAGCATAATAAATGAAAGAATTCATAGTAAACTTAACAGTATGATAAGCGGTTCTATGAAAAGCTATATGCAGGATTCTATAATCACATTGAGGAATGACAGATATTGCGTGCCTGTAAAGCAGGAGTATAGAGGCAGTGTAAAGGGTATAATACACGACAGATCTACCACAGGCAGTACTTTATTTATAGAGCCGGAGGATATAGTAAGACTTAATAATGAGCTTAAAGAATTAAGAATAAAGGAAAAGCAGGAAATAGATGCCGTTTTAATGTCTTTAAGCTCAGGCGTGCTTGAAATAGCCGATCAGATAATTGCCAACTATAAGATATTAACAAGACTTGATTTTATATTTGCCAAGGCGGCATACGCTAAAGAGTATAAGGGCATTGCTCCAAGTTTTAACAATGAAAAGATAATAAAATTAAAGAGTATAAGACATCTTTTATTGGATTCAGATAAAGCGGTTCCTATTGATATAAGGGTGGGAGACGATTTTGATTTATTGGTAATTACAGGTCCCAATACCGGAGGAAAAACCGTTTCTCTTAAGAGTATAGGCCTTATGACAATAATGGCTACATCGGGAATGCTTATTCCCGTTGATGAAGATTCTACAATATATCCATTTAAAGAGATTTTTGCCGATATCGGTGATGAACAAAGTATAGAGCAGTCATTAAGCACATTTTCATCACATATGGTAAATATAGTAGAGATATTAAAAAATGCGAATGAGGACAGCCTCTGTTTGTTCGATGAATTAGGTGCAGGAACTGATCCCGTAGAGGGTGCGGCACTTGCAAGATCCATTCTTGAAAATTTACATAACAAGGGTATCAGGACGGTTGCCACCACTCATTATAGCGAGCTTAAAACCTATGCCATAGCGACTGAACGGGTGGAAAACGGAGGCTGCGAATTTAATCTGGAAACTTTAAGTCCTACTTACAGGCTGTTAATCGGATTACCCGGAAAAAGTAACGCCTTTGCCATATCAAAAAAGCTTGGAATTTCTGATGACATAATTGAAAATGCGAAAAGACATTTAAGCTCGGAGCAGGAGAGCTTTGAAGACATAATGGCAAACCTTGAGAGCGGAAGAAAGCTGTTGGAAGAAGAAAAGGCGGCTATCTCAAAGTATAAAAGGCAGATAGAGGATTTAAAACAAAAATATGAATATAGGCAGGAAAAATTAGAAAAACAAAAAGATGCTATATTGGAAAAAGCTGCAAAGCAGGCGGACGAGATATTAAAAAATGCTAAAGAGAGTGTGGACATAGCAATCAGAGAGCTTAATAATTCATCAGGCGATGTAAAAAAATTAGAACAACAAAGAGCAAAGCTTAGAGAAGAAAGACAGAAAAACAGTAATAGGACAGTTAAAAAGCCAATTATAAAAAAAGAAAAAAAGAATGATTTGTCCAATCTTAGAATAGGTGACAGTATAAGAGTATTAAGTATGAATCTGAAAGGTACGGTAAGTTCGCTTCCTGACAGCAAGGGTAGGATTTTTGTGAGTCTTGGAATTATGAGAAGTCAGGTAAGCTTAGAAGATATTGAACTTTTAGATGATGAAGTAAAATCGGTTAATGATAGGGGAAGGTCTTCTTATACTAAATCTTTCGGGTCAAAAGCCTATAATATAGCACCTGAAATTATGTTGATAGGTAAAAATGTAGATGAGGCTTCATCAGTTCTTGATAAGTATTTGGACGATGCATATTTGGCAGGACTTAAAAATGCAAGGATAGTTCACGGAAAAGGCACAGGAATATTAAGAAATTTTGTTCATTCAAGGCTTAAAGAAAAGAGCTTTATAAAGAGCTTTAAGTTGGGAGAATATGGTGAGGGTGATGCGGGCGTTACTATAGCCGAATTTATTGATTAAGGTGATTATATGATTGATAAACAAAAAATATTGATAGTAGATGACGATAATGATATAGCTGAATTAATCAGTCTTTATCTCACAAAAGAATTTTTCGAGTGCAGTATAGCTAATGACGGACAGAGTGCAGTGGATAATTTTGAAAAAACGGATCCGGACTTGATTTTGCTTGATTTGATGCTTCCCAAGATGGACGGATATCAGGTATGCAGGGCTATCAGAGAAAAAAGTGATGTACCGATAATTATGTTGTCCGCTAAGGGAGAGATTTTTGACAAGGTGTTAGGACTTGAACTGGGAGCTGATGATTATATGATAAAGCCCTTTGATTCAAAAGAGCTTGTGGCAAGAGTAAAGGCGGTTTTACGAAGAAATTCAATCTCTAAGCTAAAATCGGATAACAGCATTGATAAAAATGATAAAAACAATATAAGCTATGACGGTTTAAAAATCAGTATCAGTGATTATACCGTATTTAATATGGGAAAACAGATAGAAATGCCGCCGAAGGAATTGGAACTGCTTTACTTTTTAGCAAGCAATCCTAACAGAGTTTTTACCAGAGAGCAGTTATTAAATAATATTTGGGGCTATGACTATATGGGAGATACCAGAACGGTAGATGTTCATATAAAGAGGATAAGGGCAAAATTACAAGAAAATTCAGGTTGGAGAATTCTAACGGTTTGGGGGATAGGCTACAAGTTCGAGGCTAACAGATTATGAAAGACAGGCTTTATAAAAGATTTTTACTGTCGTTTTTATCTTTTTTAGTTTTATGTCTGACAATTTCAACAGTCATAGGCGGAGGCTTGGTATATAGGTATTTTACAGAAAAGAAAGCAAAGGAATTAAAAAAAATCAGTATAAAAATTTCAAAAGATATGATTTTTGAAAGTGAGGATAATATAAAGCTTAACAGCATTTCAGGGCGACTTAACAATATAGCTGAATATACTAATTCTGAAATATGGATAGTAGATAGCAAGGGTAATGTAATTTACACCTCCAATTCTCAGACATTTGCGGGAAAAAACAGATTATTAAAAAATATCTTTCCATATAAAATCGGCTCATATTACGGGATTGGAGACTTCGACAAATATTTTGATACGGAAAAAAGACTTTCTGTGATAAATACTATTGTGAATCAGTATAAGACCATAGGTTATGTTATTCTGCATTATGACTATTCAGATATAATCAGTCAAGGGAATAGAATAACATATATTTTAATAGGAATTATAGCATTAATAATGATGTTTGCCTTGATTATTTTCGGGGCTTTAAGCCTTTCTATTATAAAACCTATAAACAAAATGATAGGTGCGGTTAAAGAATATTCGTCAGGAAACTTAGGTTATGTCGTAGCCGTTGATACCAATGATGAGATAGGGCTCTTAGCCGATGCCCTCAATGATATGTCGGATTCATTAAATAAGACACAAGAGTATCAAAGACAGCTTTTAGCTAATGTTTCTCACGATTTCAGATCTCCTTTAACTTCCATAAAAGGATATATTGAGGCTATTTTAGATGGTACAATACCGGAAACTATGCAGGAAAAATATTTAAATACGGTATTAAGAGAGGCAAAAAGACTGAGCAATCTGACTGAAGAAATATTAGAGCTTAACAGAATTGATTCAGGGCATTTTATGCTTGATATAAAGCCCATTGAAATCAACGGTATTATAAGGGATACGGCGAGGAGTTTCGAGAGACGTTGTAATGAAAGAAATATAATAATACAGCTTATTTTTGCCGATGAGGATAATTATGTTCTTGCAGATAGTGTAAAAATACAACAAGTGTGTTATAATCTGATAGATAATGCAATAAAATTCAGTAATAACGATAGTGAGATAGTAGTGGAAACCACGAAGAACAATGATAAATTAATGGTTGCCGTTAAGGATTCAGGCTGTGGAATTGCCGCAGATAAACTGAAAAAGGTATGGGAAAGATTTTATAAATCCGATGCTTCAAGGGGAATAGATAAGGGTAGCTCAGGGCTTGGGCTAAGTATAGTAAAAGAGATAATAAAACAGCATAAAGAAAATATTAATGTTGTAAGTACTTTAGATGTAGGAACTACATTTATATTTACATTAAAACTGATAGATGAGTATGAGTAGAAAGTTTGTGTTATTTTCTAAAAAGGAGCTGATATAGTGCAAGACTCTAACGAAAACAGCTTTGTAAAAGAAAGCTATAAGGGAAAGAAAAAACTGTTGACAAGAAATAAGGTTTTATCAACCATATTACTGGGAGCTATTTTTGGGGTTTCTTCTGCTCTGATGTTTAATTTGGTTCATAAAAACGGAAATATGTTCATCGGAAAGGTCGGCAATGAGAAAGTTGAAATGCCGGTTGTTAATGATGAACCAACGGAAAAATCGGATAAAAATAATTTAAAAGAGGATAATCAAGCAAAAAATAAAGATGATTGTAATAAAATTATAGTAGAAAAAAATACCGTATTGGGAATAAATGAATATAAAAATCTATATTATGATTTTAAAAAAATAGTTAAAAAGCTTGGAAATTGCACATTAAATGTGATAGTTGAAAATAAGAATGACGGTATAGTAGACTCAACAAAAAGGCACAGGAACATAGGCTTGATAGTTGCTGAAAATAAAAAGGCATTTTATATTTTATCACCCACTGTAAAAGGAGCTAAGAAAAATTCAAAGGTTGAAATTAACGGTGATTATATTCCTGTTACATTAATTAAACATCAGGAAAGCACCGGACTTATGATTGTAAGACTTGATAAGGAGAGTTTAAATAAACAACATTATACAGGTATTGAGGTGGCAAAGCTTGTATCCACAAGTGCTTCGGATATAGGAAAACCGGTTTTGGTTTATGGATTTTTAAATGACGGCAGATTTGGATTTGCAGCTTCTCAGATAACATCTTATGAACAGGTAAACAGATTTGCGGATTGCCGTTTTTCTATGATGACAACAGATCTTATTTTAGACGATAAGTCAAGTGGAGTAGTTGCGGATCTGGACGGACATATAATTGGCTTTATTGATAAGACCTCAAAATTAAATTACAGGGAAAGCTTTGCGGTCACCGAGCTTCAAAACATCATAGAAAGATTGTCGAACGGTAAAAAAATTCCTGTTTTCGGAATAAAAGGAGAAGATATAAAGGGGAAGAATATTACAGATGATTTAACAGGAGGGGTATTTGTAACAGAGGTTGAAAACGATTCTCCTGCAATGAGCTTCGGGGTTTTGCCGGGAGATATTTTAACAAAAATAAACGGTATTTTGATAAATGATGTTAAAGATATGCAGGAAATAATACAAAAATATGATTCAAATCAAACCGTTAAGATTACCTTAATGCGTCAAAAGGTTGATAAATATGAGGAGATAGAGTTTAATTTAGATTTAAAATAGTTAAGGAGTATTTATGAAATTTATATCGGATTTGAAAGACGGAGATAGGGTCAACAGTATCTATCTTTGTAAGTATAAGAAAAAGGCTTTGACAAAGAATGGAAAACCCTATGAGAACATAGAATTACAAGATAAAACAGGGGTGGTTTCCGCCAAAATTTGGGATATGGATTCTCCGGGAATTGACGATTTTAATGAAAAAGATTTTGTTGAAATTTCAGGAGATGTCTTAATTTTTAATTCGGCTTTGCAGATAAATATAAAAAGAGCAAGAATTGCCGATGATGGTTCTTATAATGAAAAAGATTTTTTTCCGATAAGTGATAATGATGAGAATGAGATGTATACGGAATTGATGAGTTATGTCGATTCCATTCAAAATAAGTATCTTAAAACTTTAGCTTATAAATATTTTAGAGATGATGAGGAAATAGTAAGAGAGTTTAAAAAACATTCTGCCGCAAAATCTGTTCATCACGCCTATATAGGAGGGTTATTGGAGCATACTTTAGGAGTTGTCAGAATGTGCAACTATCTTGCGGAAAATTATAAATTTTTGAAAAGAGATCTGCTTATAATAGGAGGACTTTTTCACGATATTGCTAAATTAAAGGAGTTAACCGCTTTTCCAAGTAATGACTATACAGATGAGGGACAGCTTATCGGACATATTGTATCGGGAGCTATGATGCTTGATAAGACCATTGATAATATAGACGGTTTTCCGAAAAAATTGAAGCTTGAGGTATTACATTGTATTTTGGCACATCACGGTGAATTGGAATACGGCTCTCCTAAAAAACCTGCTATGGCGGAGGCATTGGCTCTTAATATTGCCGACAGTGCAGACGCAAAGCTTGAGATAATGAAAGAGCTGTTGAATAAAAATGTTAATAAGAAAGAGGATTGGCTTGGATTTGATAAATATCTTGACAGTAATATTAAGAGAACTACCGGAGTATAATAGTGAAGAATAATAGTGATTTGGGATTTAAAAAAAATGATATTATTGAACTGATAATAGATGATAACGGTTCAAACACGGAGGGAATAGGACATATAGGTAACTATTCCTTTTTTGTGAAAGATACTATAAAGGGAGAAAAAATAAGGGCTGTAGTAACAAAGCTTAATAAGAATTACGGGTTTGCAAAATGTATTGAAATAATATCCCCATCTAAGTACAGAATAGAACCTAAATGCGAATATTATAAAAGATGCGGCGGTTGTAATTTACAGCATATGAGTTATGAGGGACAGATTGAGTATAAAAAAAATAAGATATTAAACACTTTAAGAAAAATTGCAGGGATTAATTTAGATAATATAGATATTATCCTTGCAGAAAATGAGTTTCGTTATAGAAACAAGGCTCAATATCCGGTGGGTTATGATAAAGATGGAATGATTAAGGCTGGATTTTACGCTTCAAGAAGTCATAATATTGTACCTATAAGAGATTGTATCTTAGAACCTGAGATAAATTCCAAGATAGTAGACGCTGTTTTACAATTCTGTGACAGAAATAATTTAACTGCATATAATGAAATATTAAACGAGGGAGATATTAGACATATTATGATCAGGCATACAGATAATTTTGAAATAATGGTATGTCTGATAATAAACACCAATAAGAATAAAGAGCAATTTTTTTGGAAAGAGTGTTTTGATAAAATTAATGAACAGATAAAAATTTATAACAAAAATAACAGCTTAAATTACAGGTTTTTATCTTTTAATTTAAATTTTAATAATAAAAAAACAAATGTTATAATGGGAGAAAAAACAGAGAATATTATAGGCAATCCTTATATTTTGGACAGTATGAACGGAATTAATTATGCAATTTCGGTTAATTCTTTTTATCAGGTAAATGCCAAACAGGCGGCAAAATTATATGAAATTGCAGCAAGAATGGCTGATATAAATTCTGATGATGTGGTTTTTGATATGTATTGCGGAACAGGGACTATAGGACTTTACTTAGCTAAGTATGCAAAATGTGTTTTCGGTGTGGAGATTGTAAAGGAAGCCATAGAAATGGCTAATTATAATAAAAAGATCAATAAAACAGATAATATTGAATTTATGTGCGGGGGTGCGGATATAGTACTTAATAAGCTGTATAATGACGGCATTATGCCGAATATAATAGTGGTGGATCCTCCAAGAAAAGGGTTGAGCACAGATATGATAGATAATATATTAAGATCCGCTCCGCAAAAAATAGTCTATATCTCTTGTGATATCGCAACATTAGCTCGGGATTTGAAAATTTTACTGAATGACGGTGTCTACAAATTAAAAGAATTTGTAGGAGTGGATCAATTTTGTCAAACAGGACATGTGGAGACGGTAGCACTTTTGTCCAAACTCGATGTCGATAAGCATATAGATGTTGAAATTAAACTTGATGAGCTTGATTTGACAAGTGCAGAGAGTAGGGCTACCTATGAACAAATTTTAGTTGGAGGAGACTGAATGAGTATTTTATTTGATGAATTTAGCAGCATTTGCTTATATTTAAATAAAAT
>CAUUFM010000004.1:0-21435 GCA_963544505.1 uncultured Lachnospiraceae bacterium
CCTGTCAAAATATCGCCCGTCTTTAAATTAAATCTTCTTATATAAGAGATTGATACATAAACATCTTCACTGCCGGGTAAATAATTATCACATCTGATAAAGCCGAAATCCTTTTCCGGCATTATTTCTAAAATTCCCTCTGCTATTTTTCCGCTTTCAAGTTTTTCTAAATCTTCAATCGTTTCAATCCCCGAATATGGAACAAAATACTTATTATATAATTTCATAGTATTTTCAAGTGTTGCCCTATCAGGTTTAAACTGAGATTTATTATTTTTAACTTGTGTCTTGGCACTGTCAACAGTAACCGAATTGGAATTATTATAGGTTCTGCTTTTATCTTGAACAAGCTCTTGATTATCATTTTCTATTAGAGCGTCTATTATCTCATTTTTTCTGGCAATGGACAAGCCCTTTAATCCCTTGTCTTTCACCAAATTTTTCAATGCCGTAATAGATAATTCATTATACTGTTCTCTATTCAATTTTTTCACCTCGTCTTATTATCTAAACATAAAATTGTTGCTTGATTGTTTTCAACTCTTACAGAATCTATTGTTTTTTCAAGAAATGTGGAAAATTTTGTGAAACCGCTTTCTTTAATACTTATTTCCAAGTTTTTATCAATAAGTGACAGTTGCCTTTTAAGCTCACCGACATTCATAGTTAAAACTTTATTTTTCAAAAAAATATCATTGATTGTAGCCCTTATTTTTTCAGGAGAAGATACTTTCATTGCGGCATATTTCGCATTATTTTTTTTATAAATATCAAGACTTTCAAAACTTTCAAGAAATGTAGATAACTTGCTGTAATTATAATTTCTGACATCAAAATCGGGATATATTTTGACAAGTCTGTTACCGATTTCAGCCAAATCAATTTCATTATCATCGGAATCAAAAATCATCGCAATTACCTGTCTTTCTATCTCTTCCGTTTTAGTAATGGCACTAATCTTTTCTTCCGGAATCGTATCTTTCACATTGTTTTTAAGATTATCATTTTCAGAATCATACTCATTATTGGCTATAATATCAAGATAAACAAATCTTTCACAAGATGCCCTAAAGGATTCCGGAGTCTTTTTTTCACCCATTCCTATTACCATCTTTCCCGATTCTCTTATCCTTTTTGCCAATTTATTAAAATCTCCGTCACTTGATACTATGCAAAATCCCTCTACCTCATTTGAATATAAAATATCCATCGCATCTATTATAAGTCCCATATCGGAGGCATTTTTACCCGGTGTATCGTTGGGCTGCATCACAGGAGTTAAAGAATATTTTGATGAGGACTTAAGCCAAGGCTTTAAATCCTGCTTCGACCAATCTCCATACATTCTTTTATAGGTAACTTTCCCATACTTAGACAGCTCCCCTAATATTTTATCAATATATTTGGCACTGATATTATCACAATCAATAAGTAACGCCATCTTTCTTTCATCTATTCTTAAACTGTCAGACATTTAATCCTTCCTTTTATAATCATTTCAATACATTTCTAAATCTGTTAATATGGCTCTTAAACTTATCTAAATCGCAATTGACTATCAGCCTTTCCGGAAAATTCATTTCTTCAAGTATTTTTTTGGCATAACGGAAATCTCCCACCTGTACATCGGCGTGTGCATCGGTATTTGTAATAATTTCCACATCTAAATCTCTACAAAGCTCCAAAATAGTCCTGCATTTTTCATAGGCTCCATCATATCTTACACTCACAGGATCAAGCGAATGATTATTTATTTCAAGTAATTTTCCGGTTTTCTTTGCGTGCTTGACCAGTTTCTCATAATCAAGCTCTATTCTTCCGTCATCAGGGTGCCCTATTATATCTATGTAAGGATTACTCATAGCACCCATCACGGCGCTTGTATTTTCTTCCAATGTACCGAGAGGATAGCAAGGCATATGCATACTGGCAATATTTATATCAAGACCCCTAAAAACCTTAGGATCTGTATCAACTTCAAAATCTACATTGCCTTCATAATCTATTATATTATTTTCAGCTCCGAAAAACACCTCAATTCCGCACATCTCTCTCGGCAATATTTTAAAATTTGAAAAATAAGACTTATGACAGGCGTCAGGCAATCTCAAGGTATGCTCCGTAATACAGATAGCCTTCAACCCCGCATCACTTGCCGCCTTAACCATTTCTCTTACCGTGCTGTAGGCGTGACCGCTTGCAATACTGTGCGTGTGTGCATCTACTAAAAATTCCATATTTCCTCCGAATTAATATATAAACATAGCATCACCGAATGAAAAGAAGCGATACTTATTTTCTATTGCATAAGAATATGCCCTCATTATATTATCTCTTCCCGCCAATGCACTTACAAGCATCATAAGGGTGGATTTCGGCAGGTGGAAATTGGTAATCAGAGCATCAATTACCTTAAATTTGTATCCGGGATAAATAAAAATATCGGTATCTCCTTTAAATTCGGATAATCTTCCATATTTATCGGCATTAGATTCAAGGCTTCTAAGGCTGGTAGTTCCAACCGATATTATTCTGCCGCCATTTTCCTTACATTTATTTATAATACCGGCAGTTTCTTTTGTAATGCTGTACTCTTCACTGTGCATAATATGCTCATCAATATTGTCCACCTTTACAGGTCTGAATGTCCCGAGCCCAACCTTAAGATCCAACTTGGCAACAGTTACTCCCATAGCACTTATTTCATCAAGAAGCTCGTTCGTAAAATGAAGACCGGCGGTGGGAGCCGCAGCAGAACCTGAAATACTTGCATAAACTGTCTGATACCTGCTCTTATCATTAAGCTTTTCCGTAATATAAGGCGGCAACGGCATAGTTCCTATTTTGTCCAAAACCTCTTCCAAAATGCCTTCATATTCCAAGTGAATGATTCTGTTTCCGTCCTCTAATACGTCAATTATTTCCGCTTTTGCAATACCTGAAAAATCAAGCCTTGCACCCTTTCTCAATTTTTTACCCGGCTTTACAAGACATTCAAAATCGGTATCATTTAATCGCTTTAATAATAAAATTTCCGCACTCGCTTTTGTATCTTCCTTTACGGCATAAAGTCTTGCCGGAATAACCTTAGTTTGATTTAAGACCAAGCAATCACCCGGCTTTAAGTATTGAGTAATATTGTAAAAAATCTCATCTTTTAAATGACCGTTGTGTCTGTCAAGCATAAGCAGTCTTGATGATGACCTGTCCTTTAAAGGACTCTGTGCTATCAGCTCCTTAGGCAATTCATAGTCAAAATCTATTGTTTTTAAGTTAGACACGAAGATTTACCCCTATCTTTTTAAGCCCCTCCAATATCCTGTTTACTGCTGATGTAATCTCGTCATCGGAAAGTGTTCTGTCATTAGCCCTGAATATCAATGAATAAGCAAGTGATCTGTTGTTTTCTCCGATAGCGTCTCCCTCATAAATATCAAAAAGCTCTAAATTTTCAAGAATATTTTCAGAGTTAGCCTTTATAATCTTTTCAATGTCAGCCGCCTTAACCGACTTATTAAATACAAAGCTTAAATCTCTTATAGATGCGGGATATTTAGGAATTGATTTGTAAATCTTATTAAATTCGGATAATTTTTCCAAAGTTTTTAAATCAAGGCAGGCGATATAGGTACGAGGAGTTCCTCCATCAGACAATTTATAACTTTGAGCAACTAAAGGATGCAGCTCTCCAAGATATCCCAATTCCATATCCTTATAAAACACCTTTGCCTGTCTTCCGGTATGCAAAAAGCTTATAGATTCATCATTTATAAAGTTTATACCTCCTTCAATTCCGACAGATAATAAGATAGCCTCAACCACAGCTTTCATATCAAAGAAATCTCCGGAATCATAAAAACCTAAAGTAATTTTAGGATTTTCCGACGGCAATTCTTTTAAAGGCAGTTCTTTCGGTATATAAACCTTTCCAATCTCAAATAATCTGACAGCTTTATTCCTTCTATTATAGTTTATAGACAGACAGTTTAAAAGCCCGTTTACAGTGGTGGTACGCATAATTTTAAAATCCTCGCCTAAAGGATTGAGCAACTGTATGGCATATCTTTCATTGGCAGCGGAACTTAACAACAGCTTGTCAAAAACCTTTGCACTTTCAAAAGAATAACTCATTGACTGAGAAAATCCATAATTCACAGCCACCTGTGATATAATTTTTTCTATCTTCTTCTCTTTAGTAATACCGCCCATACCTCCTGCAAATACAGGCAGTTTTGTGGGTATTCTATCATAACCGTAGCATCTTGCCACCTCTTCCGCAAGATCGGCAACCCCCTCAATATCAGTTCTGAACCAAGGCACAGTGAGATTATCACCGTGAATTATAAAGCCAAGTCTGTCAAAATATCTTGCCATCTTTGCCTTTGAAATTTCAGTACCGAGAATAGCATTTATTTTTTCATCGTCAAATTTTAATTTCCTTTCTTTTTCTTCGTGTAAATTGACGTCCGCTATTCCTCCTACCACCTCGCCGCAGCCCAATTCTTCTATCAGCTCACAGGCTCTTTGTACCGCTAAATAGGCGGTTTTAGGATTTAAACCCTTTTCAAACAGGCTTGATGCTTCGGTACGAAGCCCCAGTCTTTTACTGCTGAGCCTTATATTTGTACCGTCAAAACAGGCAGCCTCAAATACAACGGTATCGACATTTTCAGTAATCATAGAGTTCTGACCTCCCATAATACCGCCTATTCCGATAGCTTTCTTTCCGTCGTGTATCATTACCATATCTGTATCAAGCTGTCTTTTCTGCCCGTCAAGAGTAATAAATTCTTCATTTTCAGCACGTTTTACTATTATTTTGTTATCTTCTATTGTGGATATATCATATGCGTGCATCGGTTGACCGTACTCTTTCATTACATAATTTGTAATATCTACAATGTTGTTAATAGGTCTGATTCCGCAAGATGACAGTCTTCTTTGCAACCATTTCGGAGAGGGCTTTACCTTGACATTTTTAACAACTCTGGCACAAAATCTCTTACAAAGCTCCTTATCCTCTATTTCAAGAGAAATATATTTATTTACATCATCAGAATTTCCGGTTTCTTTAATGACAGGGGTAATAAACTTTTGTTTAAATGCAACAGCAGCCTCTCTTGCAATGCCTATCATACTGAAGCAATCAACTCTGTTGGAAGTGATTTCATATTCAAAAATCGTGTTGTGCAGTGCAAGCGCTTCAACAGCGTCGCTTCCGACTTCAAGCTCTTCATCAAAAATATAAATTCCGTTTTCACAAGCTTCCGGATATAAGAATGATGACATTCCAAGCTCATCTATTGAACACATCATTCCGTTCGACTCCACTCCGCGAAGCTTGCCTTTCTTTATGGTGAAACCGTTCTTGCTTTCTGATTCGTGACGACTTGCAGCCACCTTACCGCCGTCAAGTACTATAGGCACAAGGTCTCCTACACTGACATTATCGGCACCGGTTACTATCTGCAACTTTTCTTTTCCCACATCAACCTGTGTCACAATCAGTTTGTCTGCATCAGGGTGTTTTTCTATACTTAAAATTTTTCCGACTACTATTTTTTCTAAATTTTTATCCAATTTCTCAAATGATTCTACCTTTGTTCCAAACAGTGTCAGCCTATCCGAAAATTCTTTTTCAGTAAAAGTAATATCCGGTAAATAGCTTTTCAACCATTCAATCGGTGTATTCATATAACAATCCTCCGAACCTTATATAAAATTAAAATTGCTTTAAAAATCTGATGTCATTTTCATAAAGCAATCTCATATCATCAATTTCATACTTTAATAACGCA
The DNA here is from genome assembly GCA_963544505.1 of uncultured Lachnospiraceae bacterium. Lineage (GTDB taxonomy): Bacteria > Bacillota > Clostridia > Lachnospirales > Lachnospiraceae > CAUUFM01. The sequence goes on from CAUUFM010000004.1 coordinate 5,799, forward strand.
ATTCTCTCAAGCCCCATACCGAAAGCAAAGCCTCTATATTTATTATTATCAATTCCCGACATAGATAACACATTGGTATGAACCATTCCGCAACCTAAAATTTCTATAAAGCCTTCATTTTTGCAAAATCTGCAACCCTCACCCCCACATTTGAAACAGGTGACGTCCATTTCCGCACTCGGCTCTGTAAAAGGAAAATGATGCGGTCTGAATTTAGTGGAAATATCATCTCCGAAAAGCCTTTTGGCAAATATCTCCAAGGTTCCCTTTAAATCTGCAAATGTAATATTTTCATCAATTAAAAGTCCCTCTATTTGATGAAAAGAAGGGCTGTGTGTGGCATCAACCTCATCAGATCGAAATACCCTGCCCGGAGCAATCATCTTTATCGGAAGCTTTCCTTTTTCCATCGCTCTTACCTGAACCGGAGAGGTCTGTGTTCTTAAAACTATATCCTTGCTTATATAAAAGGTATCCTGCTCGTCTTTTGCCGGGTGATTTGCGGGAATATTCAATTTTTCAAAGTTATACAGGTCATACTCTATCTCAGGTCCGTCCATTACCTCATAGCCCATCTCTATAAATATCTCTTCTATTTCCTGAAGCACCTTATAATTAGGGTGATAATGCCCTATATTTATAGTTCTTGACGGCAAAGTGACATCTATTTTTTCTTTATCAAGGGAATCGGACAGCTGTTTCTTTTCAAGCTCCGCCCTTTTAATATTCAAACTTTCTTCTACAAAATTTCTTAATTCATTTACCTTTTGCCCGAAAACAGGCTTTTCTTCCTTTGTCAAATCCTTAAGGTATTTCATAACATCGGTAATCAAACCTTTTCTACCCAAAAATTTAACTCTCAAATCCATTACGGCAGCGACATTTTTTGCATTTTCAATATCATCAAATGCCTGCTTTTTAATTTCCGCCAACCTATCCTGCATATTTTTTCCTCCAAAAAAATAAATAATTATATAACAAAAATTGGAATATCAACCATTACGAATGTTCAGGAATTATGATTACTTTATAATTACAAAGATAATAATAAATTTAAATACACAAAAATCCCAAGGTACCGTACCTGCAATTGACTCCTAGATATTTCTAGGTGGATATTCGCAATTCATTCCGCTGTCTTCCACTGTAAATCTTCAAATGAGGCCTGACATTAAAACAAATGATATAGAAGTTCCTTTTAAAGTATTTGTAGGTTCATATAACAGGTTTGGAAATCGAATACCTCAGGACTATAAAGAAATTTCAGAAAAAATTAATATAATCTTGATTTCATAAAAGCATTATAAAACATTTTTTATATAATTTCAAGAAAAAATAAGTATTCAGTTTTCTTAAAATAAAAAGTCATTATTCCAAGATAAAATAAGTAAAATTTTTAATTTTAAATTTATTTTTGTTTGTTATACAACATACTATTTATTTAAAAAGTAGTATAATAGAAAAATATAAGACTTTATATTTAACATTATATTTTTCTACATAAGAAGGAGGAATAATATGCAATTTACCACAACCAAAGAACACGAAGAATTTAGAGCAAAGGTTAGGGCTTTTGCCGAAAAAGAGATTAAACCTATTGCATTTAAATTGGATCAGGAAAATGAATTTCCGAAAGAAATAGTTAAAAAATTAGGTTCAATGGGTATTCTTGGAACACCTTTCCCGAAAGAGTACGGAGGACTCGGCTTAGATGTAATAAGCTATGCAATTGCTGTTGAAGAGCTTTCAAGAGTAGATGGTGGTGTAGGCGTTATCCTGTCCGCTCACGTATCTTTAGGCTCTTGGCCTATATTCGGTTTCGGTACGGAAGAACAGAAGAAAAAATATCTGACACCTCTTGCAAAGGGTGAAAAGATAGGTGCTTTCGGTCTGACCGAGCCTAATGCCGGATCTGATGCCGGAGGTACGGAAACTACTGCCGAATTAAAGGGTGATCATTATCTGTTAAACGGTGAAAAAATATTTATCACAAATGGCGGAGAAGCTGATACTTACGTAGTATTTGCTGTAACCACACCTGATATAGGAGTAAAAGGAATTTCTGCTTTCATTGTAGAAAAAGGTTGGGAAGGTTTTGAATTCGGAACACATTATGACAAGCTCGGTATCAGATCTTCTGCTACCTGCCAGTTAATCTTTAATGATGTAAAAGTTCCGAAAGAAAATCTGCTCGGAAAAGAGGGCGAGGGCTTCAAGATAGCTATGGCTACACTTGACGGAGGTAGAATAGGAATAGCATCTCAGGCTTTAGGTATAGGTCAGGGAGCGTTTGAAGAGGCTTTAGCCTATGCTAAGGATAGAGAACAGTTCGGTATGCCGATTGCATTCCAGCAGATAAACTCGTTTAAGCTTGCCGATATGGCTACAAAACTTCGTTGTGCAAGATTTTTAATTTACAGTGCCGCAGAATTAAAGGAGGCACACGCTTCTTATTCTATGGAAGCCGCTATGGCAAAAATGTATGCTTCGGAGTCCGCACTTGAAATAGTAAATGATGCGGTACAGATACACGGAGGTACGGGATACTTAAAAGGTATGCCGGTAGAAAGATTCTACAGAGATGCCAAAATTACCACTATCTATGAGGGAACCTCGGAGATTATGAGAGTTGTAATATCAAGCAATCTGGTAGGCAGAATGAAGGCTCCTTCTGCAGCAGCCGCTGTTGTTAAGAAATCCAAGAATGTTACGGGCCCCAGAAAAAATCAAATAATTAAAAGCGGTTCGGATAAGGAAAAAGTAGATGCCGTAGTAGCGGCATTAAAGGCTGACGGATATAATTTTGCGGAGGGTATTGATATAAACACTCCTATAGGTGAGGCTGAAAGAGTGGTTTCCGTAGGTCAGGGAATCGGCGATAAGAAAAATATGAAGATTGCAGAAGATCTTGCAAAGGCTGCCGGTGCCGCTTTAGGCTCTTCAAGACCTGTAGCTGAAACATTAAAATATCTTCCTATTGACAGATATGTAGGTATGTCCGGACAGAAATTTATCGGAAATCTGTATATCGCCTGCGGTATCTCAGGTGCAATCCAGCACTTAAAGGGTATTAAAGATGCCAGTACAATAGTGGCTATAAACAAGAATGCCAATGCCCCGATATTTAAAAATGCGGATTACGGTATAGTTGGTGATATGCATAAGATTATGCCGTTGCTTGCAGAGGCTCTCGGAAAAGGTGAGAAAAAACCGATAAAAGAATTTGTCAAATTAAAGCGTTCCGTTCCGAAACAGATAAAAGCTCCACACACATTAAATGTATGTGGCGGTTGCGGTTATGAATATGACAGTGAATTGGGTGACGACGACAACGAAATAAAGCCGGGCACAAGATTTAAGGATCTTCCGGAAGAGTGGACCTGTCCTCACTGCGGAGAAGGAAAAGATAGCTTTATAGAAACAATAGGTTGACATTTGACAAGGAGGATTTAATATGTATTGTGTTAGAAACGTAACAGAAGATTTATACTGGGTTGGAGCTAATGACCATAGACTTCACCTGTTTGAAAATATATTTCCTATCCCTCGAGGTGTATCTTACAACTCTTATCTGTTGCTTGATGAAAAGACGGTGTTATTCGATACCGTTGATTGGGACGGTTGCAGACAGTTGCTGGAAAACGTCGAGCACGTATTAAACGGAAGAGATCTTGATTATCTGGTAATCAATCATATGGAACCGGATCACGCCGCTTCAATCGAGGAAATTTTAATAAGATATCCTAATGTAAAGATTATTTCTACCGAAAAAGGCTTCCTTTTTATGCACCAGTTCGGATTCCACGTAGACGGAAAAGAAATAATAGTTAAAGAGGGCGATACTCAAAGCTTCGGAAAGCATACGGTAACTTTCGTAATGGCTCAGATGGTTCACTGGCCTGAAGCTATGGTTACATTTGACACCTATAACGGAGTGCTGTTTTCCGCAGATGCTTTCGGTACATTCGGTGCACTTGACGGAAAAATATTCAATGATGAGGTAAACTTCGACAGAGATTTCTTAGATGATGCCAGAAGATATCTTACCAACATTGTTGGAAAATACGGCCCTCATATTCAGGCGTTACTGAAGAAAGCAGCCACCGTTCCGATTAAGATTATATGCCCGTTACACGGTCCGGTATGGAGAAGCAACTTAGGCTACTTTATAGATAAGTATGACAAATGGAGCCGCTATGAACCGGAGGTAAAGGGAGTCTTAATAGCATATGCTTCTATGTATGGAAATACTGAAAATGCCGCTCAGGTGTTGGCTGCAAAGCTTGCCGATAAGGGAATTACCGATACGGCGGTTTATGATGTTTCAACCACCGATGTATCGCAGTTAATCTCTGAAACATTCAAATACAGTCATATAGTCCTTGCATCTCCTACATATAATCTGAAAATTTATCCTAAGATGATGGATTACATCTATGATATGCAGGCATTGAATGTTCAGCAAAGAACATTTGCTCTTATTGAAAACGGCTCGTGGGCACCACGTTCCGGAGCTCTAATGAGAGAAGAGCTTGAAAAATTGAAGCTTGTTAATATTTTAGACAGTGAAATGGGAATCACCTCTTCAATGAGTAATGCCAATATTCCTGAAATGGACAAGATGGTTGATGCTCTTGTAAATGATATAAATAAATAGTTATCAAACTGTTTTTTTCGGAAGAATAAAATGACAGATAAAAAATTAGTTCAAGAAGGATTGAATGGTAAAGATTCTCTAAAAATGATTTTATCCGGTTATGTTGAAAAATCTAAAAATGAGAATGATAAAGAAAAAACAGGTGTAGTTTCGGTTATGTTTGTGTCTGAAAACAAGGAACTTGTCAGTAAAAAAATGGAAGAATTTGAAGCAAAATATCCTGAAAGATATTTTATGGTTTATAGTGTTCCCTTAGATACCGAACTTGAAGAATTAAATCATTATCCATCGATTGCCATTTCTGCAAGTGACCTAAATTAGAACATAAATAGAAATTGATGTATTAAACCCCTATGAGAATATATCTCATAGGGGATTTTATATATAAAAATATGATTAAAATTTTTTAATTTTTAAAATAAAAAAAAGCGACAGACGGGACTCGAACCCGCGGTCTCGACCTTGGCAAGGTCGCGCGTTACCAACTACGCCACTGTCGCATAAATTTGTCGCTCACAACTCATATATAATATCATATATTTGATATGTTGTCAATGACTTTTATAAATTTTATTGTATCAAACAGTAAAATACTTTCATAATTTTTATCAAAATTAATGATTAAGATATTTTACTGTTTGATACATTTAAAAAATAAATGTCTTATTCAATTATTCGGCAACTTAAATGAACTTTTTAATGAAACTATTCTGTTAAACACCGGTTTACCCTCGCTTGAGTCTTTAGAATCTACGCAAAAGTATCCGTTTCTGACAAATTGAAATCTTTCAAATGCCTTTGCATTTATCAAATCTTTCTCAAGATACGCATTACATAATACTAATGAATCAGGATTTAAATTTAAATCTCCATCTTCATTATAAGCCCCTTTTTCCTCATCAATTATATTTTCAAATAATCTGACGGGGGCATTTACAGCTGTTTTTGAGTCCACCCAATGAATAGTGCCCTTTACCTTCCTGCCTGCATTAGGCATACCGGATTTTGTATCCGGCTCATAGGTACAGTGAACTGCCGTTATATTGCCGTTTTCATCTTTATCAACTCCGGTACAGGTAACAATATAAGCATACATAAGCCTTACGGAATTGCCGGGATACATTCTAAAATATTTTTTTACCGGCTCTTCCATAAAATCTTCTCTTTCAATATAAAGCTCCCTTGAAAAACTTAATTTTCTTACTCCAAGCTCTTCATTTTCCATATTATTAGGGGCTTCAAGCTCCTCTGTCATATCCTCATCATAGTTGTCTATTATCAGTTTAACAGGATTAAGCACCGCCATCATTCTATTTGATTTTAACTTCAAATCCTCTCTTAAACAATAATCAAGAGCCGCCACATTACAGGTACTGTTTGCCTTTGAAATTCCGGATATTTCCACAAAATCTCTAATAGATTGAGGGGTATATCCTCGTCTTCTAAGTCCCGCAATAGTTGCAAGTCTCGGATCGTCCCAACCGTCCACCACATTTGTTTCTACCAGTTTTTTTATGTACCTTTTTCCCGTAATTATATTATTCAGATACATCTTGGCAAACTCTATCTGCCTTGGGGGCATATCAAATCCCACCTCGTTCACCACCCATTCATATAAGGGTCTATGATCCTCAAATTCCAATGTGCACAGTGAATGTGTAATCCCCTCAAACGCATCTTCTAAGGGGTGTGCGAAATCATACATAGGATAGATGCACCATTTATCCTTTGTATTATGATGTTCTATATGTGCTATTCTATAGATTACGGGATCTCTCATATTTATATTGGGAGATTTCATATCTATTTTTGCTCTTAACACCCTTGTTCCGTCATCAAACTCACCGTTTCTCATTCTTGTAAATAAGTCAAGGTTTTCTTCAATCGACCTGTTTCTATAGGGACTTTCTTTTCCGGGTTCTGTTAATGTTCCTCTATACTGCCTTATCTCATCTGCTGTCAAATCACAAACAAATGCCTTTCCCTTTTTTATAAGAGTAACGGCAGCCTCATACATTTTTTCAAAATAATCGGAGGCATAGAATAATCTATCCTCAAAATCCGCTCCGAGCCACTTTACATCTTCAATGATAGAGTCCACAAATTCAACTTTTTCTTTTGTGGGATTTGTATCATCAAATCTTAAATTAAACTTTCCGTTATATTTTTTAGCAGTCGTGGAATTCAATACTATACTTTTTGCGTGTCCTATATGTAAAAAACCGTTCGGTTCAGGAGGAAATCTTGTATGTACGTGGTCATAAACTCCCTCATCTAAATCCTTATCAATAAAGTTTTCAATAAAATTTTTCGATTGCAACTCTTCACTCATTTTCTTCTCTCCTGATTTATAAATTTAATCTCGGCTTTGGACCTGTTCCCGATTACTTTACTTAAGCTCATTAAGCATTCATATTATAACATTCATAATGCTTAAAGTAAAGAATGAATAACTTAGACAAGTTTCGGGATTTTTATATTTTATCTCTATGACTGAATATTAATCCATTCGGTCATAACATCATCTAAAAGCTTTTGAACCGTTTTATGCTCATTTGACACATTAAGGCACTTGACACTGTCAGATGCTATTTCATCTTGAATAAGTAAACTTTCAAGCTCACTTAATTTATCTTCATATAAAGCTATATCTTCTTCAAGTTTCTTTATTCTGTTTTCAGTTTTTCTTTTATCCGCCTGCCTTTGTTTTTCATTCTTCCATTCATAAGCACTATTTGACAATTCCTTAGTTGCACCATACTCAGATGTATCCATAAAATCACCTTTTGATAAGCTTTCTTCCCGCTCTTTATTCTTTTCAAGATAATAATCATAATTTCCAAGGTAATTGTCCACACCGTTTTCAGAGAGCTTTAATATTCTGTCGGCAGTCTTGTTTATAAAAAATCTGTCGTGCGATACATAAAAAATCGTACCCTCATAGGAATTAAGTGCAGCTTCAAGTATCTCTTTTGAAGCTATATCAAGATGGTTGGTAGGCTCATCAAGTATAATAAAATTTGCTCCTGAAAGCATTAATTTTACTAATGCCACCCTGCCCCTTTCACCGCCGCTAAGTGAACTTATTGTCTTAAAAACATCATCACCCGTGAATAAAAATGATGCCAGAGCATTTCTTATCTTAGTATTGGTATAATTGGGGAAACTTTCTGAAATTTCATCAAAAACGGTATTATCAATATTCATATTCTCCGCATTTTGTTCAAAATAAGCGATATCTAAATTTTCTCCAAATCTTATTTCTCCCTTAAAACCGTCAATAAAGCCGTTAATAATTTTTAATATTGTAGTTTTTCCCACTCCGTTATTTCCGATCAATGCTACTTTTTCTCCTCTTGATATATCAAAGCTCACATTTTTAAATATTTCCCTGTTTTCATAATTTTTGGATAGATCATTTACGGTTAAGACTTTTTTTGAGCTTAGTCTGTTTGTATCAAACTTCATTTTAATTATGCTCTCTTCCTGAAGCTTTTCAATTCTGTCCATCTTTTCCAAATGTTTTTCTCTGCTTTCGGCTCTTTTTATAGACTTTTCCCTATTAAAAGATTTTAATTTTGATATTACCTCCTCTTGATGTTTTATCTGCCTTTGCTGATTTTCATAAGCTTTAATATAGGCTAATCTTATCTGCTCCTGCTTCTTTGCATATGCTGAATAATTTCCCTGATAGGTTCTTAAGGTTTCATCTTTAAGCTCTACTATTTTCGTGACAATTTTATCCATAAAATATCTGTCGTGCGAGATTAAAATCAAGGCGCCGCTATAATCGCTTAAAAAACCTTCAAGCCATTCAATACTGCCCATATCAAGATGATTGGTGGGCTCGTCCAAAATTAAAATCTGATTGGGAGCAAGTAACAGCTTTCCAAGTGTAATTCTTGTAAGCTCCCCTCCCGACAACATAGCTATTTTTTTCTCAAAATCATTTTCAGTAAAGCCTAAGCCCTTCAGTATAGATTTTGCTCGTGAAAAATAAGTATATCCGTCATTTTTTTCAAACTCTTCATTTAATCTTGTGAAACGGTTTATAGTTTTATCAAGCTCATCTTTATCGGTAAGTGAGCTCATTAAATCATTAAGCTTAAGCATTTCAGCATTTAAGTCAAGAATATAAGGATCGGCAAGAATTATCTCTTCATAAAGGCTATTGGTATTATCCGCTTTATTTAACTGTGACAGATATCCTATTTTAAGATTTTTTGATATATTGATACTGCCGCCATCAAGTGTTTCTTCGCCTAAAATCATACGTATAAGGGTGGTTTTCCCGACACCGTTAGAGCCTACTATACCTATTTTATCTTTATTATCCACAAAGAAAGAACCGTTTTTTATAAGTGTTCTTTCACCGAAGCTCTTTTTTATATTATCAACCGTAATAAACATTTAAATACATTTCTCCTAAGTTATAAAGCCTGTTCTTCCTTATCTTCATTATTTAAAAGTATTGCCTTTACAAAGTTTTCAGGATCAAAATCCTGTAAATCCTCTATTTTTTCTCCAACTCCTATATATCTTATAGGTAAATCTAAAAGGGTTTTAACCGCAAAAGCTATTCCGCCCTTTGCCGTTCCGTCCAATTTGGTTAAAACTATGCCGTTAAGAGCGGTTACCTCATTAAATTCCTTAGCCTGCCTAACGGCATTTTGCCCTGTAGTACCGTCAAGTACGACATAGGCTTCACATATAGCATCAGCATACTCCCTATCAATGATTTTCCTGATTTTAGAAAGCTCTGACATCAGATTTTTCTTGTTATGGAGTCTTCCTGCCGTATCAACTATTAAAACATCGGCATTTCTTGCCTTCGCCGCTGTGACGGCATCAAATACCACAGCTGACGGATCTCCTCCCTCATTGCCCTTTATGATATCCACATTTGCCCTGTCAGCCCAGATTTTTAACTGCTCGATTGCCCCTGCTCTGAATGTATCCGCCGCGGCTAAAATCACGTTTTTCCCTTTTTCCTTATAGATTGCAGATAATTTCCCGGCTGTAGTAGTCTTTCCGACACCGTTTACTCCTACAAGCAGTATCACCTTAGGATAATGTTCATTATCAAGTGTTTCAGATGATATCTTATCCACCATAGCCTCTAATAAAAGCTGTCTGCACACTGCCCTGTCCGTTACTTTATTTTCTTTTACCTTTGCTTTAAGCATTTCAATAATGCCTGAAGTACTTTCAAGTCCCATATCCGACATTATTAAGGTTTCTTCAAGCTCTTCATAAAAATCATCGTCGATATCTCCGCCTGTAAATAAATAATTAATACTGCTTGTTATCTTATCCCTTGTCTTTTTTAATCCTGTAAATAAATTTCCAAAAAAACCCATATCAATCCAACTCCTTTTCCACCAAACTTACAGATACCAATGTTGAAACACCCTTTTCCTGCATAGTTATGCCATATAATCTGTCAGCCACCTCCATAGTACCCTTTCTGTGAGTTATTATAATAAACTGCGTATACTCTGTCAGTTTATTTAAATAATTTGCAAACCTGTCCACATTAGAATCGTCAAGAGATGCCTCTATCTCATCAAGTACGCAAAATATCGACGGTTTTAAGCTCTGTATTGCAAATAATAGAGCAATAGCTGTTAAAGCCTTTTCTCCTCCGGATAATACGAGCATACTTTGAAGCTTTTTTCCGGGCGGCTGAACATTTATACTGATGCCGGTTTCTAAAATATTATCCTCATCTATAAGGCATAAATTGGCACTTCCGCCGCCGAAAAGTTTTTTAAATATATTATCAAATTTTATATTTATCTCTTTAAATCTATCTTTAAACTGATTAGTCATTCCTATATCAAGCTCTTTTATCAATGTGATTAAAGAGGCTTCAGATTTTTCTATATCCGATTTTTGATTTGTTAAAAATTCAAATCTTTCGCTTAACTCTTTATATTCCTCTATCGCCCCTATATTTACGTTCCCATAGCTTTTTATTTCATTTTTAAGAGTTTTTATATTTTTTTCAATCAAATTTAAACTTATGTTTTCATTTAAAACATATTCTTTTATCGCCCCTGCGGATAATTCATATTCATTCCACATATAATCAAGAAGCTGTTCAATTATGATTTCAGATTTTTCTTTCATAGAAATCAGACGATTTTTTTCATCACTCAAGCCTATATTTTCATTTTTAAGCTCATCAAGCTTTCTAAACAGCTCTTTATTGCTGTTTATAAGCTCCGTTTTTAATTTTGTGTCGTCATCTATCCGCCTCAAATATTCATTATGTTCTTTTTTAGTATTCACAATAAGCTTTTTCAATTCTTCTATTTCATCTTTTTTATTATCGGCTTCCGTCTTTGCTCCCTGTGCCTGTCTGTTAAGCCTGTAGGCATTATCCTGAAGTTCGTCAATTTCCGTTTTTATTCTGAGCAGGTTCTCTTTATCAAAATTCATCTCCTGTTCAAGCTTTGCAAGCTCTATTTTTTTCTCTTCAAGTACACCGCCCTTATCAAATCTCTCTTGATTTAATTTGTCGGATTCTTCCTGCATATCCGACCTTTTTTGCTTTAATTCATCTATAATCAGGCTTTTTTCATCAATCATAACGGTTTCCCTATCATTTTCACTTTTTAAAGCCAAAAGCCTGTCATTTTTTGATTTTAATTCTAAATCAAGTTCTTCTATCGAATTTTCTCCTGAATTTACAATGTTTTTTAATCCGCTTTCATTTAATAGTAATGAATTGATTTTAATCCTTATTTCTCCCTCTTTTGTCTTGTAAAGAGATAATTTTTCCTTTAAATCCTTTATTTCATTTAACAAAATGTCTTTTTTTGCAATAATCTCATTTAAATTACTTTCTAAATTTACCAATTCTTTCTGTAATTCTTCTATTTCATTTTTTCTTCCTAAAAAGTTATAGTTGTTTTTATAATCTCCTCCGGTAATACTGCCGCCCGGAGCTATCAGTTCACCTTGTAGTGTTACTATCCTAAGACTCTGCCTGTATTTTTTTGAAATCTTAACGGCATTTTCTATATCATCTACTAATATTAATGTCCCTAAAAGATATGAAATAATATTTCTATATTCCGCCTCTACTCTTATGATGTCGCTTGCATAGCCTATTACACCTTTTTCATTTAATATCTGACGGTTTTTATGTGAATTATCCTCTATACTGTTAATAGGTAGAAACGTCGCTCTACCATATTTATTGTCTTTTAAATATTTAATCAGCCTTTTTGCAATATTTTCATCTTCTACAATTATGTTTTGCAGTTTAGCGCCAAATCCTATCTGCATAGCAATCTCATATTTTTTATCAAGCTCTATAATATCTGCAACTACTCCTATAATACCCTTTTCTTTATCCTTTTGTCCCATTATTTTTTTTATTGCGTTAGAGTAGCCCTCATAATTGCTCATCATATTTTTATATATGTTAATCTTGGATTTGTTGGAATCTATTTTCTTCTCAATTTCTCTTATTTTTACAGCTGTATTATTCTCTGTTATTTTTAATTCTTCAAGTCTCTTCGAGCTTTCAATAATATTTTTACTACATTCGCTCAGTTCATCTTCGGCTTTTTTTAATAAATTACTGTTAGTGATAAGTTCCTCTTTTTGCACGTTTAATTCATCACTAAATTTGATTCTCTTGTTCTTTAGAGATGAAACAACAGCTTTTAATTCATCTATCTGCTCATTGTTTTTTTCAATATTTGCCATTGATACGTTTATTTGACCCGACAGATTAAATATTTCCCCCGTCTGTTCGTTATTTGCTTGTGCAAAGGCGGCTATTTTTTCAACAATATCGGAAAATTCAACCTTAAGAAAATCCACCTCTTTTACTTTTTCAGAAAATTCCTTAACGGTATTCTGTTCTTTTTCCTCTAATCTACAGGCCTCATCTTTTTTTAATTTAACAGAATTTTGAAGTTCAACACTTCTATTTTCACAATCAAGGTTCTTTTCATTAAGAGTGTTTATCTGTTCATTGATTAAATCTATATGTGATTCATATTGATTTTTTTCTATTTCTTTATCATTGGCAAGATTTGACAGCTCACTTAAATTTTTTTCAGCTTCATCTATTTTTTTTTCATTATTTTCATAAGAGCTTTTAGCTGAATTCAGCCTGTTATTACTGTCGCAAAGAGAAGATTCCACCAATTCCAGTTTTTCATCTATCTCTTTTAGTTCTATACTTCTTTTTTTATGGGTTAAATTAAAAAAGTCTATTTCATTTTTTTTAAGTTCATCTCTTTTATTAAGAAATTCTTTGGCACGACCTGCTTCCGATTTAAGAGTCGGCACTCTTGAATTAAGCTCGAAAATTATATCATTAAGACGAGCTAAACTGTCTCTTTCAGATTCCAGTTTTTTTATTGCCGACATTTTATTTTTTTTAAATTTTACTATTCCTGCCGCCTCATCAAAAAGTTCACGTCTTTCTTCGGGCTTTTCGCTTAAAATCCTGTCTATCTGACCCTGCCCTATAATAGAATAACCCTCTTTTCCGATACCTGTGTCATAAAACAGCTCCTGTATATCTTTTAATCTGCAAATAGAATTATTAAGTAAATATTCGCTCTCACCGGATCTGTAAACCTTTCTGGCTACGATCACCTCATCAAAATCTATTTTAAGCTTCCTGTCTTTATTATCTAAAACTATAGCTACATAGGCATAGCTTTGCGGTTTCCTAAGAGTAGTGCCTGCAAAAATTATATCCTGCATATTAGAGCCTCTAAGGGTCTTGGCACTCTGTTCTCCCAAAACCCATCTCATCGCATCCGCCACATTGCTCTTTCCGCTGCCGTTCGGCCCTACTATTCCCGTAATACCGTCGTTAAAATCAAGTCTTATCTTGTTTGCAAAGGACTTAAAGCCTTGTATCTCTATAGCTTTTAAATACATCTTTTTCTCCAACCTACTTATATTTTTCAAGTGCCGCTCTTGCCGCAGACATCTGTGCCTCTTTTTTACTAAAACCTGTTCCCCTGCCTAATTCAACATCATCAACAAAAACCGCCACTTCAAAGCTTTTTTTATGGTCGGGTCCTGTCTGACTTAACAGCTTATATATAGGGTTTTTTAAATGAACCGCCAATAATTCCTGAAGCTTTGACTTGCTGTCCTCTTCTATTTCATTGATTACAAAATTATTTAAGATATTTTTATATAAAAATTTAACAGCCTCATCAATATCAGAATCAAGATAAATAGCCGCACAAATCGCTTCCATCACATCAGCCAATATGGAATTGTTTTCCCTGCCTCCTGTCATAACAGTACCTTTTGACATCAATAAATATTTACCGATAGAAAGTCTTTTTGCACTTTTCCCTAACGCATCTTCACTAACCAATCTTGATTTATATTTAGACATAGTACCCTCTTTTAATTTAGGATTATATTTAAATAAATAATCGGCTGTAACAAAGCCTAATAAGGAATCACCTAAAAATTCCAGCCTTTCGTAGCTGATATTATTAAACATCTTATTTTCATTCCCATAAGATCTGTGAGTTAAAGCGGCAGTCAGTAAATCTTTATCATTGAATTTATATCCTATCTTATCTTCAAGCTCCGCTAACAAATCAATGTCTATAGTGCTTTCAATCATTTAAAGTTTTCCTCTATTATCTGATTTATTCCGTTCTTATCAAATGATACCGCCTGTAGTATGGCATTTTTGACTTCACTGTGCTTTGAGTTTCCGTGTACCTTTACAACCAGTCCGTTAAGCCCTAACAGCACCGCTCCTCCATATTCTGAAACATCTAAAATTTTCATTGCGTTTTTCAGCTCTTTTTTTACCAACATAGCCCCTATTTTAGTCTTTGCATTGGTCATAAAGGTGTTTTTAAGAACTTTTAATAAAAAATCGGCAGTCCCTTCGATAGTTTTTAATATTGCATTACCGACAAATGCTTCGCAAACCGCTATATCCACATCACCCTTTAATACATCTGAAAACTCCACACTGCCTACGAAATTTATATCCTTACACTCTTTTAACATAGGAAAGCTTTCCTTAACCAAGCTATTACCTTTTTCTTCTTCAGCACCTATATTTATTATTCCGACCTTAGGCAAATCACTTAATTTAAGATATTTTTGCATATATATTGTTCCCAGAACAGCAAACTGCAATATATTTAACGGCTTTATATCCACATTTGCTCCAAGATCGAGCATCAATACATTTTTTCCGTTTTTAGTGGGTAGAAGATTGGCTAAAGGTGCTCTGTTAACACCCTTTATCCTGCCTACAATCATTTGTCCTCCGGCAAGTAAAGCTCCCGTATTTCCGGCAGACACAAGCCCTACCGCCTCTTTTTCTTTCACAGCCGTTAATGCTCTGACCATAGATGAATCCTTTTTTGTCCTAATTGCATTTACGGGAGCTTCGGCGGTAGCAATCACCTCAGCAGCATTTACTACCTCTATTCTGTTCCTGTCATAATCAAATCTCTGCAATTTCTCTTTTAATAAATTTTCTCTGCCGAACAGTTTTATCGTGTGTTCATTTCCCTGTTTTAATGATTCAATGCAGCCTAATATAATTTCGTCCGGAGCAAAATCTCCGCCCATAGCATCTACCGCAATTATACTCATCTATGTAATCTCCTTTTATTTTATAAAAAAAGTACTCCCTACCTAAACAGTATGGAGCACTCAAATTCAGTATTAATCATTATCTATCCGGATAACTTCTTTTTTATTATATGTGCCGCATTTCTTACATACTCTATGCTGCAATATCAATTCGCCACATTTGCTGCATTTAACGAGATTAGGAGCTGTCATCTTCCAGTTTGCTCGTCTTTTATCACGTCTTGCCTTTGAATGTTTATTTTTAGGACATATTGACATTATCGAAACACCTCCTTTTTCGTCATATCTTTCAAGATTATACTATTTATTTTCTTATTTGTCAATAGGCTTTATCCCTCAAGTTTTGCGAAAGTTTTGCGA
>CAUUFM010000005.1:0-19716 GCA_963544505.1 uncultured Lachnospiraceae bacterium
TTGAGTCGTTCTATAGTTTTGCAAGAAAGGAAAAAGACAATAAAATTAAAGGGCTGATTGAAGAAGAAAGGCTGAAAGATGATTCAACTCGTTTTATAGAAAAAGCTATTAGTAAAGGATATGTCGAATATGCAGGAGATGAGCTTGACAGTATTATTCCGGCGACTTCACGAAGAGGCAGAGCAAGGGAAAAGAAAAAAGAATCGGTATTGGAGAAGATAAGAAAGATTGTGGAGGTTTTTGTCGGTATTTGAAATTTAGCTTAGTGCTATTTGTCTATTATTTAAAAGGGCTGTTTTTGAATGCAATAAAATTATATGAATTAGAATGGCAAATTTTCTTTTGAAAAAGAGGACATTTACTATTGCAATTTACCTTTTTATAAAATTTTATAAAAACCCCTTGCTTTTTTATTATAGTTATGGTAATATATTTTTTGCTGATTTGATTTTTCAAATTTATTCCTCGATAGCTCAATGGCAGAGCACTCGGCTGTTAACCGAGGGGTTGTTGGTTCGAGCCCAACTCGGGGAGTTTAATCTGATAATTTTAAAACGGTCCCATGGTCAAGCGGTTAAGACATCGCCCTTTCACGGCGGTAACAGGGGTTCAAATCCCCTTGGGATCATTTAAGCAGTATTTTGGATCCTTAGCTCAGTTGGTTAGAGCAACCGGCTCATAACCGGTAGGTCCCGGGTTCGAGTCCCTGAGGATCCATTTTTTTAAAATTTTTATATTTGTTTAAGATGCCGGCGTGGCGGAATTGGTAGACGCGCGGGACTTAAAATCCCGTGGGTAGTGATACTCGTGCCGGTTCGACCCCGGCCGCCGGCATTTTTAATAGCTTTAAGATTTGGAGGTATTTATGGCAGCTCTTAGAATTGTTTTGACAGTTTTATTATTGATAGACAGCATAATTTTGGCTGTTATTGTTCTGATGCAGGAGGGTAAGGCTGAAGGACTCGGAGCTATAGCAGGTATAGCGGATACGTATTGGGGCAAAAATAAAGGACGTTCTATGGAGGGAAAGCTTATTAAAATCACAACTTGTTGTATGGTGTTGTTTTTTGTACTGTCGATTATTTTGAATATAAGATTTTAATTAAGAGTATGACATTTAATCCATTGTTGTTTAATTACAACGGTGGATTTTTTTAGATTAACAGGTAAATATGAGAAGAAAAGGTAAGAATTTAAAGAAAACATTTAGAAATATTGATAAAAGGGCTGATATACTCACGGGAAGATTTACAGGAACTGCCGGAGGCTTCGGCTTTGTTTGCGTGGAAGGCTTTGATAATGATTTTTTTATTTCTCATAAGGACAGATTAAATGCCTTTGATAAAGATATAGTGGAAATATCGCCTTATAAGTACTATAATGGAAAAAGGCGTGAGGCTAAAGTAATTGCAATTAAGGAAAGAAATGAAAAAACCATAGTCGGCTTATTTAAAAATTCGGGAAATTTCGGTTTTGTAGTTGCCGACTCTATTTTGGTACAGCAGGATATATATATTGCCAAGCATAATTTTAAAGGAGCTGAAAATGATGATAAGGTTGTGGTGAAAATCATTGACTATGGGGATAGCCGCAGAAATCCTGAAGGAGTGGTGGTAGAGGTGCTTGGCAATACCGATACTGCGGGTATAGATGTCCTTTCAGTAATAAAAGAGTTCAAAGCGGAAATTAACTTTGATGAAAAAGTAATAAAGCAGGCAAAGAATGTGGCAAAGCCGGTAACGGAAAATGACATAGATTTTAGATGTGATTTTCGAGATATATTGACAGTAACTATAGACGGAGAGGATTCAAAGGATTTAGATGATGCGATTTCTTTAGAAAGGCTTGATGACGGATTTAGGCTGTATGTGCATATAGCGGACGTATCGAACTATGTGCAGGAGGGCTCCGCACTTGATAAAGAGGCGTTAAAAAGGGGTGTCAGCATCTATCCTGTGGATAGAGTTATACCTATGCTGCCCGAAGATTTGTCCAACGGAATTTGTTCACTTAATAAAGGGCAGGACAGGCTTGCCTTAACCTGCATAATGAGGTTTGATAAAGACGGTGAGATGCTTGAATATGATATAGCGGAAACCGTAATAAATGTTGATGAGAGGCTATGCTATAATCAGGTCGCCGCATTATTTGATAAAGAAGATGTAGGAATACCTAAAAATATTATATCAATGCTAAGGCTTATGAAACGATTATCGGTTAAGCTTAAGAGAAAAAGAGCCAAAAGAGGTTTTGTAGATTTTAATTTTAAAGAGAGTAAAATAGTACTTGATGAAAATAATCGTGCGGTTGACGTTGTGATTAGGGACAGAAATATAGCTACTGATATAATAGAAGAATTTATGCTTGTAACAAACGAAACGGTGGCTTATCATTTTGCATCAAAGCAGATACCGTTTGTTTATAGAATTCACGAAAATCCGAGTGAAGAAAAAATAGAAATACTTAAGGATATTTGCCGCAGGCTTTCAGTATCATTTAATATAAAAGATTATGATGTAAAGCCTAAGGATATAGCAAGGTTGCTTGATAGGACAAGAGGAAGTGATGTGGAGCCGGTAATCAGTAAAACAGCTTTAAGAAGTATGCAGCAGGCAAGATATTCCACCAAATGTACGGGACATTTCGGGCTTGCAAGCGTTAACTATTGCCATTTCACATCTCCTATAAGGCGTTATCCCGATTTGCAAATTCACAGGATAATAAGAGAATATCTGCATAATAAGCTGAATACCGGAAGAATAGAGCATTATAATAAAATCTTGGATAAGGTTGCTGAGCATTCAAGTGAGATGGAAAGAAAGTCCGTTGATATTGAAAGAAGAACCGAAAAGATAAAAAAGGCGGAATATATGGAAAAATATCAGGGCTTTGAGTTTGACGGTGTGATAAGCGGTATTACAGGCAGAGGAATTTTTGTGGAGCTTGAAAATACGGTCGAGGGAATGGTGAGTATTGATACTATGAATGATGACCGTTATGAATATGATGAAAAAAATATTTCATTAATCGGAATTAGGACGGGCAGATATTTAAGTTTAGGAGATAAGCTAAGTGTACGGGTAGGAAGAGTTGACAAGGTGTCAGGCAATATAGATTTTGTTTTAATCGAATAAAAACAGGGTGATTATTATGAGTGAAAACGGTATAAAATTGATTAGTAATAATAAAAAAGCCTATTATGAGTATTTTATAGAAGATACCTATGAGGCGGGGATAAGCCTTTCAGGAACTGAGGTTAAATCGGTAAGACTTGGGAAATGCAGTATCAAGGAGGCTTATGTGCATATAAAAAATGACGGAGCTTATATAGAAAGAATGAATATCACTCCTTATGAGATGGGCAATATTTTTAATAAAGATCCAATAAGGACAAGGAGATTACTGCTTCATAAGTATGAGATAAACAAATTAAGAGGAAGTGCCTCTATTGAAGGCTATACGATAGTACCCTTAAGGGTCTACATTAAAAAAAACTTGGTAAAGGTGGAAATAGGACTTGCAAAAGGTAAAAAACTTTATGATAAAAGGCGTGATATAGCGGCAAAGGATATGAAAAGAGAGGCGCAAAAGGAAAATAAGCTAAGTAACAGGCAGATAAGGTTTTGATATAGGAGGATTGTAAATAATGGATATAGTGGTTATAACAGGCGGAATAAGCACTGAAAGAGAGGTGTCTTTATCTACAGGAGGCAGGGTGTGCAGAACTTTAAATGAGAACGGTCACAGGGCGATATTAATAGATGCGGTATCCGACTATGATTTAAAATTGGACAAAGAATTCATATTTTCCCAAAAAAATGACGAAATTACGGCTACTATTTCCGATAAACCCACAGATGTTGCTTTCTTGAATAATTTGAAAAAAAGGGGAGAGTATTTCGGAAAGAATGTACTTGAAATATGTAAGCTGGCAGATATAGTTTTTATAGCTCTTCACGGAGAAAACGGAGAAAACGGGAAATTACAGGCTTGTTTTGATCTTCATAATATAAGATATACGGGTTCAGACTATTTAAGCTGTGCCTTATCTATGAATAAAATCGTCAGCAGATCCGTTTTTGCCGCAAATAATATAAATATCACAAAGGGATATTCGTTTAACAGCCTTGATAAAGAGTTTTTTAAAGCAAGTAAAATAGGATATCCCTGTGTTATAAAGGTGGCAAGCGGCGGCTCTTCCATAGGGGTGTCTATTGTAAATGATGATAATGAGTTTGCAAAAGCGGTGGAAAATGCGATTGTTCTTGACAGTGAATTTGTAGTGGAGCAGTTTATAAAAGGAAGAGAGTTTGCCGTAGGGGTGCTTGGAGATACGGCGCTGCCCGTGATAGAGATAGCGACGAAAACGGGATTTTATGATTATAAAAACAAGTATCAAAAGGGTATGGCAACAGAAACCTGTCCTGCTCATATTTCAGATGATTTATCAGGGAAAATGCAGGATATTGCAATTAGAGCGTCTAAGGCTTTAGGAAGCCTTGTTTATTCAAGGTTTGATTTTTTGGTGGATAATGCTGAAAATATTTATTGCCTTGAAAATAACTCTCTTCCCGGAATGACCCCCACATCTTTAGTGCCTCAGGAGGCGGCTGCAATAGGAATGAGCTATTATCAGTTAATAAATAAGATAATAGAGCTGTCACTAAAAAAATATATTTAAATCTAAAGGGGATTTATTATGCGATATTTGTATGTTCATAATGTGGTTAAGATAACAGGAGGAGCATTATTCGGTGACAGAAGTTTTTTAAATAAAGAAATAGAACAAGCTGATATCGACAGCAGAAGACTATCAAAAAACGGATTATTTTTTGCTATAAAGGGAGAAAGGATAGATTCTCATAAATTTATTGAAAATATGATGAATGAAGAAAAGGTTATCTGTGCAATAGGAACAGATAGTGTGGAGAATGTATTTTCCGATATTTCCGGTATAAACGGTCTTTATATCAGAGTTTCCGATGTTTATTCAGCATTAAGACAGGTGGCTTGTTTTTATAGAAGCCTTATGGGTACGAAAATAGTCGGGGTGACCGGAAGTGTGGGAAAAACCGGCACTAAGGAGATGATAGCCGCCGTTTTAGCATCTAAATATAATGTACATAAGACTGTCGGAAATTATAATAATGAAATAGGAGTACCGCTTACCATCTTCGGAATAGAGCCTTGCCATAATATAGCGGTTGTTGAGATGGGAATCAGTGATTTTCTTGAAATGGGAAGGCTCTCTCAAATAGTAAAACCCGATATAATGGTTATCACGAATATAGGCAACTGTCATTTAGAAAAACTGATTGACAGAAACGGGGTTTTGAGGGCTAAGACGGAGGTGTTTGATTATATGTCGCCTGACGGAAAAATAATACTTAATGCCGATGATGATAAACTTTTGACCATATCGGATATAGGTGTTATAGATAAAAATAATGAGATTGTTTTTATTAAGCCTTGTTTTTACGGAATTTCAAATAAGAGTGATGCGGATATTTATTCAGAAAATATTGTGATAAACGATGACGGAACCGTCAGTTTTGAAATGATTTATGCTAAGGTATCGCATAAGGTTAATCTCAACTTTATCGGAGAGCATAATGTATACAATGCTATGGCGGCAGCTCTTGTCGGACTTATATGTGACATAGATATCGAAACGATAATAAGCGGATTTTCAAATGTGAGCATTTTGACCGGCAGGGCAAATATGCTTATGCTTGAAAACAATATAAGACTGATAGATGATTGCTATAATGCGAGTCCTATGTCTATGAAATCGGCATTAAAATCCTTATCCTCTATGAAAGGTGACGGTTGCAGAAAGATAGCTGTAATCGGAGATATGTTGGAACTTGGGGATATGAGTGATATTATTCATAAGGAAATAGGAGAATTTATTGTAGGTCACACCGATATAAAAAGAGCGATTTTTATAGGGGAACAGATGAAAAATGCCTTTGAAGCGGCAACAATATCAGATATTTGCTGTGAATACTTTGAAAATACCGCTGACTTTATAAAAATGTCGGAAGCTCATATTAAAGAAAATGATATTGTTTTGATAAAGGCATCACATTCTATGGGGTTTGATATGATAAAGGAGACGATAATTTCAAAATATAAGGTTATCGGGTAATTGTTAAATAATTCATATTTTTCGGTGGATAAAATTTTTTAATTGTGATATAGTTAGAAATTAAAAAAGGAGGTTTAGTTATGTCCGATAAATTAAAGGTGGGAATTTTAGGTGCAACCGGTATGGTGGGGCAGAGATTTATTTCATTGCTTGACAATAATCCCTGGTTTGAGGTATCAGTTTTGGCGGCGTCACATAGAAGTGCGGGTAAAACTTATAATGAGGCTGTCAAGGATAGATGGCAGATGCCGACTTCTATGCCTGATGCGGTAAAAAATATGCAGGTATTGAATGTTGAAGAGATAGATAAGGTGTCAGGGCAGGTTGATTTTGTTTTTTCAGCCGTTGATATGACAAAAGAAGAAATACGGGAAATCGAAGATAAATATGCCAAGACGGAAACGCCGGTAGTTTCCAATAACAGTGCACATAGATGGACAGATGACGTGCCTATGGTAATTCCTGAAATCAATCCGGAGCATTTTGAGATAATAGAAGCACAGAAAAAGCGTTTGGGTACAAAAAGCGGTTTTGTGGCTGTAAAGCCCAACTGCTCCATACAGTCATATGCACCGGCACTTGCCGCTTGGAAAGCTTTTGAGCCTGTTACGGTTATAGCCACAACCTATCAGGCAATATCAGGTGCGGGCAAAACCTTTGACAGCTGGCCCGAAATGGTGGAAAATATTATTCCATACATAGGCGGAGAAGAGGAAAAGTCGGAGCAGGAACCTCTTAAACTTTTTGGAAAGATTGTAGAAAATAAAATTGTGAAAGCTGTAAACCCTGTTATCACCACACAATGTATCAGAGTGCCGGTGCTTGACGGTCATACAGCTGCCGTTTTTGTAAAATTTAAGCAAAAGGTGAGTAAAGATGAGCTGATAAAGGCTTTAATTAATTTTAAAGGAGAGCCTCAAAGGCTTAATCTTCCGTCCGCTCCCAAGCAGTTTATAGCTTATAACGAGAATGATGACAGGCCTCAGGTGAAAGCCGATGTTAATTATGAGAACGGAATGGGTATTACCGTCGGACGTTTAAGAAAAGATACCGTTTATGATTATAAATTCGTAGGTTTATCTCATAATACCGTAAGGGGTGCGGCAGGAGGAGCGATACTTTGTGCAGAGCTTCTAAAAGCCTACGGATATATAAGGAAGAAATAAACAATGGGCGATTTAAATACAAAAGAGCTGTTATCCCTAAAAAACAGCATAATAGGCTATGCTTTTGAGAATCTTGAATACCCTTTTATGATTCTTGATAATCTTTCCTATATTATAAAAGAAACAGGTTCAAAATTGGATAAAACAAGGTTTGAAGAGATAAAGGAAAATATCTGGGTAGCAAAGAGTGCAAGAATTTATGAAAATGTTCATATAGAAGCACCCGCAATTATTGACGAAGAGGCGGAGATAAGATTCGGTGCGTTTATAAGAGGAAATGCGGTTGTCGGAAAAAATGCCGTACTCGGAAATTCCTGTGAACTTAAAAATTCCGTTCTTTTTGATAAGGTTCAAGTGCCTCATTATAATTATGTGGGCGACTCGATTTTAGGATATAAATCTCATATGGGAGCAGGGGTGGTCACCTCCAATGTAAAGTCGGATAAAAGCCCTGTGGTCATAAAAAACGGTGATGAAAGGGTTGAAACCGGCAGAAAAAAGGTTGGAGCGGTTTTAGGTGACAATGTGGAAATAGGCTGTAATTCAGTTCTAAATCCGGGAGTTGTGATAGGAAAAAATACTAATATCTATCCCTTATCATCTGTAAGAGGATATATAAGAGCCGATGCGATTTATAAAAATTCAGATGAAATAATAGATAAATTAAAATAAGGCTTTTATTTCATAAAAATATCCTGTAATCAGTGTATTCATTTTTCTTGTAACCATATTTTGATGCAATAAGAAAGTTGTATATTTGACCGGCTCTTATGTCTATATTAAGCATTTTTTTAGAGATAGGAGTCGTTATTTTTTTTGCCGCCGAAAGTTTTGTAATTATGTTTATGTCCGAATTCTTGCTGATTTTGCTTAAAATTTCCCTGCCTTTTTTATTTGAACACAATACTTTAATATAATCCGGTTTGAGATTTATAAAATCTTTCATATCATCGTCTTTTATATTTAATAAAATATGAAGCAGGGCTCTTTTTATATGGCTTCTTGTTATGGATTTGGTTTTTAAAATATCTACAAAAGACTCTATTTTACAAAAAGAGTTCAGATTATTTTTTATTCTGTTATATAGGAATTCATTTATATCGTAAATATTGTCGAAGTCGCATAGCAGGCGATATTGCAGTATTTCAGACAGGTCGTTGTTTTTTAATGTTTCACTTTTATTATCCGATATAAGATTTTTTCTTATATCGGAGGCGTTAAAACCCTCTTTTCTTTCATAAGTGTAGGGGGTGATTTTGGAGTTTAAAATTTTTAAAGCCGTGATATATTCGATGCCGAGATTAGTGTTCGCATCTGATAATATACTTTTGTCAAATTCCGTCTTTTTATAATTGAATGAGTGAATAACGGCATTTTCTCTTGCTTTCGGATATGAAATTCCGGTTTTTAGACCCTCTTTAAGTTTTGATTTATAGATACAATCTTCATCTTTAATAATCTGTGATATCTCATACAGTATGTCGGTATTTTTAAGGCGGCTTCCGAAACAGATGCTCCCTACAACATTCAGAGCATCTAAAATTTTAACAGCACCGTAGGCAAAGGTACCTGCGTTTGCAGTTGCAAATACCGTGGGCAGTTCTATCACAAGGTCAACTCCTGACAGAACCGCCTTTTTTGCCCTGTCATATTTATCAAAAACCGCTATTTCACCCCTTTGAACGAAGCTTCCGCTCATTATACAAATCAGATAATCCGCACCCGAAAGATTTCTTGCAGTATCAATATGTATTTTATGACCCTTATGAAAAGGATTGTATTCGGTTATCAGTCCGCAAATTTTCATAAAATTATCCTTTTTTATAATCTTTAATATGTTAATATTATATAAGAAAAAAGCAAAATATGCCATATAAATATTTTAATCTATAGGGTAGTTTCGGAATACTGTTTTTAGTTGACAAATCCTTTTATTTATGATAATTTATTCAAGTAGTCAGCTGAATTGATTTATATGAAAGTTTACTTTCGATATAAGCAGATTACAGTTATCTGTTAAGGTAATTTTATTCCTCGATAGCTCAATGGCAGAGCACTCGGCTGTTAACCGAGGGGTTGTTGGTTCGAGCCCAACTCGGGGAGTTTTTTTATTTTATACCGATATTTTACATATTGGTCATTTTTATTTAAAAGTTCTTAAAATTTTCATTATTTTTCACTAAAAAAAATCTATTCTATCTTTTTAAACAATAAATTCCTCCTTTTTTTATTTTATTTAAGCAATATAGTCAATTTAAAAAAACAAAATTAATATTTTGTGATTATTAATAATTCTTAAGAATTATAAAGAATAGGCATTTTTATTGCATTTTATTTATTTTTGAGCTATAATATTATAAGCATTTGTGAAAGTAGAGGTGATCAGAAAATGGCAAATGTTACAATTGACGCGATAAGAGCTGCCGAGAAGAAGTCGGCTGAAGAATTAAAGGCGGCTAATATAGCGGCTGAAAAGGCTCTGATAGCGGCAAAAGATAAGGCAAATGATATTTTGACCTCGTCAAAAGAAAGCTGTAACAGCATAGTGGAAAGACATAGAAAGGAGGCTTTGGAAAAAGCAGATGCTTTAATAGGAACAATAGTTTCTAAATCCGACGAGGAGCTTGTGAAACTTAAAAGTAGTGCTAAGAGTAAAGAAAATGAAGCTATTTTAGCTATACTTGAAGAGTTGACAGCGTGATGAACTTACATTATTGGAAGGGAGGGCATAATAGCTTATGGCTGTATTATCCACTAAACGTCTAACATTGTGCGGTCTTAATAAAGATCGAAAAAAAGTGCTTGAGCTTATTCAACGATTAGGCGTAGTTGAGGTGCGTAAAGCCAAAAAGGATGGAACAATTTTTAAAAGGAATGACGTAAGCAAGCAAAAAGCGGTTTTTGAAAAAAGTGCCAATGTTATCGGACAGGCCTTACTGATTATGGAAAAGGTTGTGGAAGATAAACGAGGGTTTTTTGAAAAAATGGACGGAAGAGTTCATATCAAGGCTGCGGAATTTGAAAAAGCTACTAAAGAACATTCTAAAATTTACGACAAAGCTAACAGTATTGTAGGACTGCAAAAGGAAAGCACGGAGCTTGAAAACAATATACCAAGATTACAGCTTCAGATAGAAACCTTAAAGCCTTGGCTTAGGTTTGATTTGCCGCTTGACTTTGAAGGTACGGAAAATACAAAGGCGTTTATAGGACAGATTAAAACGCCGCTTAGCGAACTTGAAATTTATGATGTGATTTCCTCTTATGATAACGGTCTTAAGGCGGTAAATGTGGACATTATCAGCAGTAGCGATGAATTGACTTGCTTGTGTGTGGTTTGTGCAAAGGATATCGCCGATAAAGTAGGCGAAGCTTTACAAAAAATAGATTTTGTAAGAGCACCGTTTACAAGCACAAATCCCGCTCATGAGGTTGAAAGGCTGAATGATGAGATAACGGAATCAAGAATCAGAATAGAAAGTATCGAGTCCGAGCTTAAAACCTATGCCGGCAGTGTAAACGATATGAAACTGGTACATGATTTTTATATTATGAGAGCCGATAAATATGATGTATTGTCAAATATCGTGCAATCAAGTCATGTATTTGTTATCAGAGGATACATACCCGAGCCGTATGTTGAAAGATTAAAAACATCTCTTGAGCCTTTTGACGTGATATGTGAATTTGAAGACGTACATAAAAAGGACGATGAGCCGGTTATGCTTAAAAATAACGGCTTCGCCTCTCCTCTTGAATCTGTCGTGGAAAGCTACAGTTTACCGGCAAGAGATGAGTTCGATCCTACCTTTTTGACAGCACTATTTTATTATATTTTATTTGGACTTATGTATTCAGATGCGGCTTATGGTCTGATACTGATAATCGGAACGGGGCTTGTTCTTGCAAAATGCAGGAATTTAGAGCCGAGCTTTAAGAAAACTCTCAGATTATTTCAATACTGCGGTATCGCAACAACATTTTGGGGGCTTATGTTCGGAAGCTTCTTCGGAGATGCCGTAGATGTTATAGCAGCCACGTTCTTTAACAGACCTGATATAAAGTTGCCTGCACTTTGGTTCGTTCCTGTAAATGAACCTATGAGAATGCTTGTATTTTCATTTGCAATAGGTCTTGCGCATCTTATGCTCGGACTTTTTGCACAGATGTATAATCACATAAAAAATCGCAGAGTGAAAGATGCCGTTTATGATGACCTCTTTTGGATATTGTTCGTTGGCGGTTGCGTGATTTTACTGTTATCAGTGCCTATGATTACAGGTATGCTCGGATTTAGCTTTACACTGTCCGCTACGGCAAATATGATAGGAAAGATTCTTGCAATTGTCGGAATGATCGGTGTTTTAGCCACGGCAGGCAGAGAGTCTAAGGCATTCGGCAAGAGATTCTTAAAAGGATTATACGGAGTATACGGTATTACGGGATATTTAAGCGATGTACTTTCATATTCCAGATTATTGGCTTTAGGATTAGCTACAGGTGTTATCGCCAGCGTATTTAATAAAATCGGAAGTATGTTCGGCGGCGGCATTGTAGGAGTTGTACTTTTCATTATTGTTTTTGCAATAGGCCATACTTTAAATCTATTAATAAACGTTTTAGGTGCTTATGTGCACGCTAACCGTTTACAGTATGTGGAATTTTATGGCAAGTTTTATAACGGTGGTGGCAGAAGATTTGAGCCATTTACTGAAAATACAAAATATTACAGAGTCGAGGAGGACTAATTAAAATGGGAAATATGGGACAAGTTTTAGCATTAACAGGAGCAGTATTGGCGGCATTATTGGCAGGCATCGGTTCGGCGATAGGTGTAGGCAAAGGCGGTAGAGCGGCGGCAGGAGCGGTTACGGAAGATCCTAAGCTGTTTTCCAAAGTGCTTATTTTACAGCTGCTTCCGGGTACACAGGGTATCTACGGACTGCTTATCGCATTTATCACATTATCACAGATAGGTATTATGGGAGGAGGTAACGCTCCTGATACACTCGGAAAAGGTCTGTTATATTTTGCTGCCTGCCTGCCTATGGCATTTGTAGGGCTGTGGTCAGCTATGCATCAGTCAAACGCATCCGTTGCGGCTATCGGACTGGTTTCAAAAAGACCGGATCAGTTCGGTAAGGCTATGATCTTCCCCGCAATGGTGGAAACATACGCTATTCTTGCATTATTGGTTTCAATCCTGGCAATTTTCGGAATTAAATAATTCATTATCGGTTAATGTATTAAAAATAGAAAATTAGGAGGGACTATGGCAGGATTAGATGTGATTATCAGTCAGATTGATAACAGCTCAAAAGAAAAAATAGAGCAAATCAGGGCAGATTCTGACAGGGAGTGTTCCAAGATAATAAATGAGGCTGAAGCGGAGGCGAAAAAGAGACTTGCAGAGGCTGAAACAAGAGCAAAAAATGAAAGTGCGGACATAGAAAGCAGAGCGGATTCCACGGCACAGCTTAAAATCAGACAGGCATTGTTGTCCTGTAAGCAGGAGCTTATATCAGGTACTATTAAAAAAGCTAAGGAAACCGTTTTATCAAAAGAGGTTTCCGAGTATTTCGATGTTTTGTTAAAAATAGCGGTGAAGTATGCAAGAAGTGAAGCCGGCGAAATTATTTTATCTAAAAATGATAAGGCAAGAGTGCCTTCAGACTTTGAAAGCAGATTAAATTCCGCTTTGGCTGACAAAAAAGGATCGTTAAAGCTGTCCGACAGGACTGCCGATATAAACGGAGGTTTTATATTAAAATACAGTCAGATTGAGGAAAATTGCTCTATAGATGCACTTTTTGACAACTCTTATGATGCGTTGGTCGATAAGGTAAATGAAGTGTTATTTTCTAAATAAAATTTTAAGGAGAAGATATGGCGGATAGAGAATTTATTTATCAGGTCGCGCGTATCAGAGCTAAGGAATTAACACTTTTATCTGCGACATTCATCAGGCAATTATTATCTGCTATAAGTGTCGATGAATGTATGAAACTCCTCAACGAGAAGAACTGGGGAGCTGACGACGCCGGAAATATAGAAGAGTTACTTAGAGGAGAACGCGAAAAGACTTGGAATCTTATGCGTGAAATGTTGGAGGATATATCGGTATTTGATGTATTCCTTTACAGTAATGACTATCATAACCTGAAAGCTGCTATGAAAGAGGAGCTTGTTAAGCAGGAGCAGGAGGGCATATATATAAAACAGGGAACAGTGGACTTGGAGCTTATAAAAAAAGCTGTCGCTGAAAATGATATGTCTTATCTTCCGGAACGTATGAGAGATGCGGCAAGGAAGGCATATGATATTTTGTTGCATACGGGAGATAGTCAGGAAAGTGATGTAATAATAGACAGAGCGGCTTTAAATGATATATATAGGGCGGGCAAAGAATCTTTCAGCGAATTTATCAAGATGTATGCAGAACTTACCGTTGCCTGTGCGGATATAAAAATCGCCATCAGAGCGGCAAGAACCGGAAAGGATAAGAGCTTTTTAAAGAAAGCCTTAGCTCCCTGTGACAGCCTTAATATAGAGCTGTTATCAAATGCCGTCTTTGATTCCGAACAGGCTGTTGCCGATTATATAAAACTCACAGCCTATAGTGACGCTGCCGAAGCTTTGGCAAGCTCCATATCGGAATTTGAAGTATGGTGTGACAATTATATGATAAAGGCTATGAAATCTCAGCTATCTGAAAGCTTTGGAATAGGGCCGCTTGCCGCATATGTTTTGGCAAGAGAAAATGAAATAAAAACAGTACGTTTAATACTATCCGGCAAGCAAAACAGCCTGCCGAACGGTGTGGTGGAAGAAAGGATAAGGGAGATGTATGTATAAGATTGCTGTAATGGGCGACAGAGATAGCATATACGGCTTTGCAGCCTTAGGGCTCACTCCTTTTCCTGTTAATGATACCGAACGGGCTGTAAAGACGTTAAGAGATTTGGCAGAGGATAATTATGCGGTTATTTATATAACGGAGGCTTTAGCCGAAGCTATTGAGGACGAAATAGACAAATATCGTGAAAGAAACCTGCCGGCTATAATATTGATACCGGGTGTTTCCGGAAATACCGGCAAGGGAATTTCGGCGGTTAAAAAATCAGTAGAGCAGGCAGTAGGATCAGATATTATATTTGGAAATGGTGGGTGAGATAGATAAATGAATAGTAAAGGCATTATCAAAAAAGTGGCAGGACCTCTGGTAATAGCGGAGGGAATGCGTGATGCAAATATGTTTGACGTAGTTAGGGTAAGTAAGGCAAGACTTATAGGTGAAATCATAGAAATGCACGGAGATGAGGCATCCATTCAGGTATATGAGGAAACCTCGGGACTTGGACCGGGAGAACCTGTAGAGTCTACCGGAGTACCTGTAAGCGTAAGCTTAGGACCCGGACTTATAGGCAGTATCTATGACGGTATCCAAAGACCGCTTAACGCCATTATGGAAAAGACAGGTTCAAATCTGTTGCAGAGAGGTGTAGAGGTGTCATCTCTTGATGTAAATAAGAAATGGCATTTTACCCCTGTGGCAAAGGTCGGAGATGAGCTCACGGGCGGAGATGTGCTTGGAACTGTGCAGGAAACGGACATAGTATTACAGAAAATAATGTTGCCTCCCAATATGAAAGGTAAGCTTGAAGCTCTGAATGAAGGAGATTTCACGGTGGAAGAGGCTATAGGGCATATTGTCGATGAAAAAGGAGAAAAACAGGACTTATTCCTTATGCACAGATGGCCTGTTCGTGTCGGCAGACCATATGCAAGGAAGCTTCCTCCCAATTCTCCATTGGTTACAGGACAGAGGGTAATAGACACCCTGTTCCCGATAGCCAAAGGAGGAACGGCGGCGGTTCCGGGACCTTTCGGTTCAGGTAAAACCGTAGTTCAGCACCAGCTTGCCAAGTGGGCTGATGCGGATATTATTGTATATATCGGTTGCGGAGAGCGTGGAAATGAGATGACCGACGTTCTTAATGAGTTTCCGGAGCTTAAAGATCCCAAGACGGGCAAATCATTGATGGAAAGAACTGTTTTAATAGCCAATACATCGGATATGCCTGTTGCGGCTCGTGAGGCATCTATTTACACCGGTATTACCATAGCGGAATATTTTAGAGATATGGGATATTCAGTGGCTCTTATGGGTGATTCCACCTCAAGATGGGCGGAGGCTCTAAGAGAAATGTCGGGACGACTTGAAGAAATGCCCGGTGAAGAGGGATATCCCGCATACTTAGGCTCACGTCTTGCACAGTTTTATGAGAGAGCGGGAAAGGTTATATCCTTAGGAAAAGAAGGAAGAGAAGGAGCTTTATCCGTAATCGGAGCGGTAAGTCCTGCCGGCGGAGATATTTCAGAGCCGGTAACACAGGCTACACTTCGTATAGTTAAGGTATTCTGGAGGCTTGATTCGGATCTTGCGTATAGACGTCATTTCCCTGCTATAAACTGGCTTAACAGCTATTCTTTATATCAGGATGATATGGAGAAATGGTTTGACGAGAACGTCGATAAAGAGTGGAGCGACTTAAGAGGACGTATAATGTTGCTTTTACAGGAAGAGTCCGAATTAAACGAAATTGTACAGCTGGTAGGTATGGATGCTTTATCCGCTCCCGACAGACTGAAGCTTGAGGTGGCTCGTTCCATAAGAGAGGATTATCTGCATCAGGATGCTTTCCACGAGGTGGACACATATACCTCGGCTAAAAAACAAAGACTTATGATGGAGCTTGTTTTACAGTATTATAAGGATGCAAAAGAGGCTCTTGATAAGGGTGCAAACATTGAAAAACTGGTAAATCTGCCTGTAAGAGAGCAGATAGGTCGTTATAAGTATATTCCGGAAGCCGAGCTTGACAAGGCTAAGGAAGATATAATGAAGACTCTACTCGTTCAATGTGCCGATGCTGTGGATCAAAAGGAGGACTGATAAAAAATGCCTAAAGAATATAGAACAATACAAGAGGTGGCAGGCCCTTTAATGCTGGTTCGCGGCGTAGAGGGAGTCACCTATGACGAAATGGGAGAAATTGAGCTTGCAAGCGGCGAAAGAAGACGTTGCAAGGTACTTGAAATAAACGGCAGTGATGCACTGGTTCAGCTATTTGATGCCGCTACGGGAATCAACCTTGAAAGCAGTAAGGTAAGATTCTTGGGAAAAACAATGGAGCTTGGTGTATCTGCCGATATGCTCGGAAGAGTATTTGACGGTATAGGAAGACCCATTGACAACGGCCCTGAAATTCTTCCCGATATGAGAATGGATATAAACGGATTACCTATGAACCCGGCGGCAAGGAGCTATCCTGAGGAGTTTATACAGACCGGAGTATCAGCCATTGACGGACTGAACACATTGGTTAGAGGTCAGAAGCTTCCTATTTTCTCGGCTTCAGGACTCCCGCACGCAAAGCTTGGAGCACAGATAGCAAGACAGGCTAAGGTTAGGGGAACTGATGAGAATTTTGCCGTTGTATTTGCGGCAATGGGTATCACATTTGAAGAGTCGAATTTCTTTATCGACAGTTTTAAGGAAACAGGAGCTATCGACAGAACCGTATTATTCATAAACCTTGCCAACGACCCTGCCGTAGAGCGTATTTCCACACCGAGAATGGCTTTAACTGCGGCTGAATATCTGGCTTTTGAAAAAGATATGCATGTTCTTGTTATCTTAACGGATATAACGAACTATGCCGATGCTCTTCGTGAGGTGTCTGCGGCACGTAAAGAGGTTCCGGGACGTAGAGGATATCCCGGATATATGTATACCGATCTTGCTACGTTGTACGAAAGAGCGGGTCGTCAGTACGGCAAGAAAGGCTCTATTACAATGATTCCTATCTTAAGTATGCCGGAAGATGATAAAACACACCCGATTCCCGACTTAACAGGCTACATCACTGAGGGACAGATAATCTTAAGTCGTGAGCTGTATAGAAAGGGCTGTAATCCTCCTATTGACGTTCTTCCCTCACTGTCACGTCTGAAAGACAAAGGTATAGGAAAGGGCAAGACCAGAGCGGATCACGCAAATACTATGAACCAGCTGTTTGCCGCATATGCACGTGGAAAGGAAGCCAAAGAATTGATGATAATCTTGGGTGAGGCGGCTTTAACTGATATGGACAAGCTGTATGCGAAATTTGCAGATGAGTTTGAAGCCAAGTATATCGATCAGGGCTATACTACCAACAGGACTATCGAAGAAACCTTGGATTTAGGCTGGGAGCTGCTTAGAATTTTACCGAGAGCTGAGCTTAAGAGAATAAAAGATGAATTCTTAGATGAGTATTACGATAAAAAATAAGGAGGGTGAATAATGGCTGCAACGCACGTAAACCCTACTCGAATGGAGCTTACTCGTCAAAAGAAAAAGCTGATTACAGCGACCAGAGGACATAAATTATTAAAAGACAAGCGTGATGAATTGATGCGTCGTTT
Organism: uncultured Lachnospiraceae bacterium; assembly: GCA_963544505.1. GTDB lineage: Bacteria > Bacillota > Clostridia > Lachnospirales > Lachnospiraceae > CAUUFM01. Next base: position 17,788 of record CAUUFM010000005.1, read on the forward strand.
TTTAGATATGGTCAGAGTGAATAAGGCGCTTCGTGAAAAGGTGGAAAAAAATATTAAAGAAGCCAACAATAACTTCGTATTGGCAAGGGCGGGAATGTCCGACGAGGTCTTAAATGTTGCCCTGCTTATGCCTAAGCAGGAGGTTTATTTGGAAACCGATACGAAGAATGTAATGAGCGTGGATATTCCGGTATTTGAATACAAGACCAAGAGCAGTAATTCCGCTGATATTTACTCTTACGGTTACGCATTTACTTCTGCGGATCTTGATGATTCCGTATATAAGCTGTCACAGATTTTGCCGGATTTATTAAGGCTTGCGGAGGTTGAGAAATCCTGCCAGTTAATAGCGGCGGAGATAGAAAAGACCAGAAGACGTGTTAATGCTTTAGAGCACGTGATGATTCCGAGAGCGCAGGAGAATATCAGATATATCAAGATGAAGCTTGATGAGGCTGAGAGAAGCTCGCAGACCAGACTGATGAAGGTTAAGGATATGATGCTTGAAGAAGCACACGGATATTCCAAGAAAAAACCGGAGGCGGTTGTGGTTGAAGTAGAAAGTTAAAACTATAGGAGTACCGCACTTAATTATGTGCAGTACTCCTTTTTTATAGATGAGTATTGATTATTTTTATAATTCTTTTAATATTCTTTTTTGTCTTATCCTTACCTCATTCTTTATTTTTTCCGCATCAACAGTTAAGAATTCCCCGTCTTTATAAATGATTTTTCCATTGACCATATTCATACATACGTCGGTATGTTGTGCCGAATAGATAATGCCTGATACGGTATCATAATCAGGGATTAAATGAGGCTTATCAAGGTCAAACATTATCATATCAGCCTTGTTTCCTACTTTCAAAGCGCCGCAGTCATATCTTCCCTGAGCCCTTGCCCCGTTTATTGTACCCATTTTAAGGACGGTTGAGGCATTTAATGCCAACGGATTTTTAGTAATACCCTTTGCGACTAAGGCTGCAATATGAGATTCTTCCAAAATATTAAGATTATTGTTGCTTGCAGCCCCGTCTGTGGCTATTACCACATTTATTCCCATATTGTTAAATTTATAAATCGGTGCAATTCCGCTGCCAAGTTTTAAATTACTTGAAATGCAATGAGATATGCTTGAATCGGAATTTTTAATGATCTCGGCATCTTCATCTTCAATATATATGCAATGTGCCGCCTGAACCCTGTTGTCGAAAATTCCGCAATCTTTAAAATATTTAACGGGGGTTCTGCCTGAATGTCTTTTTTTGCAGTCATTGTGTTCGGATTCCGATTCCGATATATGTGTGTGTACAATCAGATTATTAGATTTGGCAAATTCTGCAACCTCTCTTACAAAATGTTCCAAAGAGGTATATTCCGCGTGAAGTCCGCAGTCCGCTATAATTAAGCCTGTGCTGTCTTTGGCATATTCAATTAAAGATAGAGTATCTTTGTACCCTGATAAGTTCTTTAATCTTGTGTCATCTGAAAAAGCGGCAAGTCCGTGTGATATATTGGCTTTAATTCCTGCATCTGTACAAGCTTCGGCTATATCCAAGATATTAAAATACATATCGGAAAAAGAAACTACACCTGATGAAATCATCTCCATTATGCCGAGCAGTGCCCCGTAATATATGTCGGTTGGGGTGAGTTTTGCTTCAAAGGGAAATATTTTCTCGTGTAACCACTTATCAAGCGGTAAATTCTCTCCATAGCCTCGAAGTATTGTCATCGGGACATGACAATGAGTATTATAGAAACCGGGAGAAAGCAGTTTGCCTTTTCCTTTAATTTTTTCTCCGAGATAATTTTTAGGAGGTTTATCACCTATATAGGTTATTGTATCATTTTGCGTCTGTAGATACATATTTTCTTTAATTTCAAAATTTTCATCAATCAGCTTGATTTTTTCAAAAAGCATATTTT
>CAUUFM010000006.1:0-18249 GCA_963544505.1 uncultured Lachnospiraceae bacterium
ATATACATCTGGATTCCGTACTGACTACAAATCTGACCAAGCAACAGGCGAACGAACGTAGAAACGAGCTGTTGCTGACATTCACCAAGATGGCGGCATATGCTTATGCAAATGATGTGCAGGTTATAATGATAGCAGGTGACCTTTTTGACAAGGGACAGGTATCGGCATATACCAGGGATATTTTAATAGACTGCATAAACAGCTACCCTAAGATAGATTTTTTATATTTAAGGGGAAATCACGATGAGAGCAGCTTATTAAAGAGTCTTGATGTTATTCCGGAGAACTTAAAATTGTTTAATGACGATTGGACCACATATACCTATGGCAATATCGTTATTACCGGAGCGGAGATGACTGAAGAAAATAAGCTGCATCTATATGATACATTAGTTCTTGACAGCAATAATATAAATATTGCTATATTGCACGGTGTCAGTTCACAGAGTGAATATACAAATGATGACATTACCATAAATATAGGGGCTTTAAAAAATAAAAACATAGATTATCTGGCACTCGGACATTATCATTCCTATAGTGAAAATGAGCTTGATGCCAGAGGAAAATATGTTTATTCGGGCTGTCTTGAGGGCAGGGGCTATGATGAAAAAGGCGTTAAGGGCTTTGTTCTTATAGATACCTATAATAATAGGGTAAATCATAAGTTCGTTCCTTTTGCAAAGAGGACATTACATTCTTTGAAAATAGATGCCTCCAATATGATATCCACCTCAGATGTGAATGCGGCTATTATAGTGGCTGTTGAAGAAATAAAAAGAGATGATTTGATAGAAATTGTTCTAACCGGCAAGGTAAGCATTGAGGCTGACTTTAATTTAAGCTATTTAGAGCAAAAGTTCCAAGAGGAGTATTATGCCTTTAAATTAAAGGATAAGACCACCCTTGATATAAATCCTGATGATTACAGATACGATATTTCATTAAAGGGTGAATTTATAAGGCTGGTACTCGGTTACGATTGTAGCGAAGAGGATAAGAAGATCATCATACAGATGGGACTTAAGGCTCTTGCCGGCGAGGAGGTGTAAGATGAAGTTAATAGAATGTTATGTGGAAAACTTTGGAAAGCTTCATCAGTTTAAATATACTTATGAGGACGGCTTTAATTCCATTCTTGAGCTTAACGGCTGGGGCAAGACTACCTTTGCGGCATTTATCAAGGCTATGCTCTATGGGCTTGATGCCTCAAGACGTAAAAATTTGGACGAGGACGAAAGACGTAAATATATGCCTTGGCAGGGCGGAAAATACGGCGGTTACATTATTTTTGAAGTGGGAGGAAAGAGGTACAGAGTTCAAAGAACCTTTTCTGAAAGCGTAAAAGATGATGAATTTAAGCTTTTTGATCAGAAAACAAATTTGGAATGTCACGATTTTTCCGAAAATTTAGGAGAGGACTTATTCAAGCTTGACAGAGAGGCATATTCAAGGAGTGCCTTTATTCCTCAGCAGGCTATAGAAATATCTTCAAATGACAGCATAAGTACAAAACTCGGAAACCTTATCGAGAGTGAAAATGATATGAATCATTTCGATCCGGCTAAGGAAAAGCTTGACAGGGCAAGAAAAGAATATATAAAAACCGGCGGTCGCGGTAAGATAGCACTTGCCGAAAACAGACTTGCAAAGCTTCAGGAAGAAAGACTTGTATGTAGAGAGAAGAACCAACAGGCTCTTCAAAAAACGGCAGAGAAGAAGAAAATAAACGAAAGAAAGCTTGTAATAAAAGAAGAGAGCGATGAGTCCGAGAGAATAGCTACAAAGCTTTTAACTATTCAAGGGGAAATGAAGCCCTATGAACTCAGCTCTCAGGAACAGCTGCGTATGGAGGTGCTGTCAAACAGATTTAAGGACAGTATTCCTACAGATTCTGCACTTAATGAAAAAGAAAGACAGCTTAAAATTTATCACGACAATGATATAAAAATACAGACTTTGGAATCTATAAAAAATACAATGGCGGTAAAAGAAACCGAAAAAGACACCACAAGGAATAAAAACACTTTGTTGCTCATTTTGGCACCGATAGCCGCAATAATCGGTATAGTATTGGCGTTTTTAAGCTACATCGTGCCGGCGTCCGCCTGTATAGTATTGGCTGTGGTTCTGTTCGTTTACGCTTTCTTAATCAACAGAGAGTATAAATTAAAAGAGATGGAGCGTCAGATGCAGGAGAAGATGCGACAGCAGGACGAGGATAAGTACAGAAAAGAAAGAGAAGAGATTGAAAAATCTGTACGAGAGTTCGTTTCGGAGTATACCGACAGGGAGGTAAGCTCCATCAGTGAGATAGAAAATCAGATAAAGGACTTAAGAGCCAACAGAGCCGAGTATTTAAGAATAAGAGATAAATTATCCCGTTATGAAGAGCTTAAAAATACTAAGATAGAGGGGCATACTTTGGCTGAAATTCAGGCTAAAAAGCATAATCTTGATGAAGAATACGCTAAGATAAACGAGCAGGAAAATCAGCTGTCTTTACAGATTGACGTATTAAATAATTATGCCGGTAAATCCCCTGAAATAGAAGATGAAATCAACAGCTTGGAAGTGTTTATAAAAGAGGCTAAAAACAGATATGACAATCTGACCGTCGCAATGAATTGTCTGGACAAGGCAAAGGAGCAGATTGCGGTACATTATATGGAAGATATGCAGAAAGGCTTCAGGAAATATGTGGGTCTTTTAGACAGGGACGCGGATCTTGAAAAGAGCGTATCTATGGACATAAATCTTAATGTCAGTGTACTTGATTACGGAGCACAGTGGCCTACGGAATACTTCAGTGCGGGATACAAGGATTTGCTCGGAATTTGTGCCAGATTTGCTTTAATTGACGCATTATTTGAAGAGGAGAAGCCGTTTCTTGTATTAGATGATCCGTTTGTGAATTTGGATAAGGGCAAACTTGATAATGCACTTGATTTATTGTCACAGGTGTCTAAGCAGTATCAGATAATATATTTGACCTGCCACGACAGCAGAGCGGTAAATAAAAATAAAAAGGCGTCAAAATAACAACAGATGTCAAAATATGAAAGGGTGGTGCAACACTTGAAAACTTTTGTAAAGTTGGCTTTGCTTGGAGCCGGAATTTTTGCGTTTGGACAAATGTTAAAGCCGAGAAAAGATAAATTTGACAAAATTAAAGATATTATGCAGACAGATTTTGCATATAGAGGTTATTACAATAATAAAGACATTCCGGAAAATTCAATTTCAGCATTTAAAAGGGCTATAGATAATAAAAAGGGTATTTTTACGAATCTGATTTTAACTCAGGATAATGTTCCCGTGCTTATAGCCAGAGATAATGTAACAAAAATGCTCGGAAAATCAATAGATATAGAGTCTTTAAACTATGATGAGTTGTCTGACTTTAAATTACTTAACACGGAATGTAATATCCCTACATTAAGTGAGCTTTTTGAATTGGTAGCGGGAAGAGTTCCGATTTATATCAGAATAGAGAGATATAAAAAGCATTGTGCGAGTACGATTTTGGAGTCCGTCTGTTCCCTGCTTGATAACTATGACGGAGAGGTGATATTTGATACCTGTGAAGAAAAGTTGCTTAAAAACAGATTTTTGCACAGACCTGATTTGATTGTCGGAAAGGTATTATCGGCAAGGACAAAAAACGGAATCAGCAACGATCTGATTTCCAATTTTTTGAAAAGACATTTGCTGACCAACAGCATAACCGCACCTGATTTTATATCGTGTCAGTTTTCAGACAGAAAAGCAAAGGCGCTTAATTGGTGCAGAGATATTTACGGGATACCGGTTTTTTATTGGCCGATAAGGTCATTTGACGAATATAATATCGCAAGTGACGATGGAGCCGGAATTATAGCTTGTGAATACTGAAAGGGAGGAAATCGAAATGACAATGACTGAAGCTGAACAGATGATAAGAATGGGCTCATACATTGATTCCGATGTTTGGAATACTATAGTAGATGCAATGCGATACGGCTCTGCTATGCAGCTGGCGGTGGTGAATATTTTGAAAATTTTATACGCAAGAGTGATGGACGGGGCTAAGATAGAACTTAACCTGAAAAAATCCGCAAAAGATTATAGCAAGGTTATTGACAAAAACTCTTTCCATTCTATAATAACTCAATATTTTTCTGAAGATATATTAAAGAGAGTAACAGGGAAATAATTTTTAAAATTTAAGGGATTGTCGCATTATTAAATGTGACAATCCCTAATTTGTTATAAAATATTTTCATATCCTTTTTTGCCTAAAAGAGCGAACATATTTTGCTTATATGCTTCCACACCCGGTTGATTAAAAGGATTAACTCCCAGAGAATATCCGCTTATGCCGCAGGCAAATTCAAAGAAGTAAAACAAAGAGCCTAAAGAATAAGCCGATTTATCCGCCATTTTTATTAATATACAGGGGACATCTCCGTCGCTGTGAGCCAAAACAGTACCCTGCATAGCTTTTTCGTTGATAAAGTCAAGACTTTTTCCGGAAAGATAATTCAGACCGTCGGTGTCGCTTTCAGCTTTTTTCATAATTATTTCATTATTTGATTTTTCTATTTTTATTACTGTTTCAAAGAGGCTTCGTCTTCCGTCCTGAATATATTGTCCCATAGAATGTAAATCAGTGGTAAAATCTACGGCTGCCGGGAAAATGCCTTTTTTATCCTTGCCCTCACTTTCTCCATACAGTTGTTTCCACCACTCAGCCACGAAGTGTAATGAGGGATCATAGTTTACAAGAAGTTCTATATTTTTATTTTTACGCAAGAGGATATTCCTGTAAGCCGCATATTGCATAGCCATATTATCACTAAAGCCGGCATTTTTGCAACGCTTTTGCTCATCTGAAGCCCCGCTCATAAGAGAATCTATGTCCGCTCCGCTAACGGCAATAGGCAAAAGTCCTACGGCGGTCAGCACTGAAAATCTTCCGCCCACATCGTCAGGAACTACAAAGCATTCATAACCTTTTTCATCGGCAAGCTCTTTAAGTGCCCCCTTTGCCTTATCGGTAGTTGCATAAATTCTACCAGATGCCTTATCTTTATATTTTTTTTCAAGCAACTCTTTAAAAATTCTGAAAGCCACAGCAGGCTCTGTGGTTGTACCCGATTTGGAGATAACATTTACCGAAAAATCTCTGTTTCCGATAATGTCAATCAGACCTTGAATATAGTCACTGCTCATATTGTGTCCCGCAAAATAAATTTCAGGAGTTTTTTTATCTGATAACTGATTATAAAACGGGTGATTAAGGAACTCTATGGCAGCCTTAGCTCCAAGATAAGAGCCTCCTATTCCTATAACAATAAGCACCTCACTGTCTTTTTTTATCTTATCCGCAGCTTTCTTTATTCTTAAAAATTCATCTTTATCGTAATCAGTCGGCAAGTCAATCCAGCCCAAAAAATCATTTCCCGAAGCGGTACCCTCAATCAAGGTTTTTTTGGCAAGAGCTATCTGCTCTCTTATTAAATCGGTTTCATCTTTTGATACAAATGAGCTTAGATAACAGTTGTCAAGTCTGATTAATTGATTATTCATAAAATACACCTCCCAAAATTAAGTTAAATATTTAGAACTACAGTTAGATTATAGCAACACTATCTGTTATTTGCAAACAAAAATACAGATTTTTTACAATACACACACAATAATTTTAAATTAAACGATTGTATTTTAAGCCGATGCAATATATAATTATAGCATAAAATTTAAGGAGTAAAATATGGATAAGGTAATGGTTAAAATAGAAAATTTAACTAAAGAATATCCTATAGGCGATGAGGTCGTGGTGGCACTTAAAAATATAAACCTTAATATAAAACAGGGAGAGATATGCTGTATCTTAGGACCGTCCGGCTCAGGCAAGAGTACGTTGCTGAATCAAATGGCGGGAATGGAAAAGCCGACTGAAGGAGATGTTTTTATAAAGGGAGTACCGATATCAAGGTTAAGGGAAGATGAGCTGGCGGCATTCAGACAGGACGAAATAGGATTTATATTTCAATCCTACAACCTGATACCGACTATAAATACGGTTGATAATGTGGCGATGCCTCTGATGTTTAAAGGTATAGACAAAGAGATACGGGACATAGCGGCAATAAATATGTTAAAGAAAGTCGGACTCGGCAACAGATTGGCTCATTATCCGAGCCAGTTATCAGGAGGGCAACAGCAAAGAATCGGTATAGCAAGAGCCTTTGTGGCACACCCCTCAGTAGTATTTGCAGATGAGCCTACAGGGAACTTGGATACAAAAACCACCGATGAAATAATGGAGATGATTACGGAATTTGCAAGAAAATACAATATGACAATTATTTTGGTTACACACAATCCGCTTATTGCAGACCTTGCAGACAGGATAATTACATTAAAGGACGGAGTAATAATAGGAGATTTACAAAAGGCAAACAATAATAAAGAAAGGAAAATATGATAATTTATATAATTATCATAGAAGATAGAAAATGATAAAGGGGAATTTAAAAAAAATATTTTTAGGCATCTGCTTTACAATGGCTGTTGTATCGGGCGGTACGATATTAAATACGGCTAACGCCGCTAACATAAGTGCCGATGCGGATTCGGGGCTTCCCTATACGGACAAACCGGACATCAGACTTACCCGTATGAATATGCCGCCGGTTAAAGCCGGAGACACATTTACGCTTTCCTTAAAGCTTAAGAACATCAGTCCTGCTTATAGTGTAAATCGCGGAAAGCTGACACTTAACGTGCCTGAAAGCTTGAATATCTTGGATTCAAGCAACAGCTTTTTCTTGGACGACAGGGGTATTCCGCTAAGAAGCGATGCGGTGATTGACATAAAGATGAAAGCATCCGATAAGATACTAACAGAAAGTATTCAAATCGGAGCGACCTTTGAGTATACCTTTTGGGGAAGAGACGGCATGTCGAGCGGAAGTGAGAACTATACCATACTCGTTCCAAGCAAAAAGACCGATGAAACGGCGGCAAAGTCGGCACCTGTCATTCAGGTCGTGAGAGATAAAATAGAGCCTGTGGAGGCAAAAAAATCATATGATTTAGACTTGAAAATAAAAAATATCAACACCACAAAGGCGGAAAATGTCAAGATAACCTTTGCGGCAGGGGCGGGCTTTACGGTAAAGAGCAGGGCATCCAATAAGTTTGTAAAAGAAATAATTAAAGGTGAACCGATTACAATTCCTATTAAGATAAAAACGGCAAAAACTATTGAAACCGACAGCCTGGAATTAACGGTGAACTTAAGTTATACCTATAGTCAGGGCGGTGCCTCATCGGGTAATTCTCCTATTTCGGATTCTGAAAAAATACTTATTCCGGCAAAGCCCACGACAAATGCAAATGAAGACGGCAGTATGCTGACTCCGAATATAATAATCAGCAAATATGATTACGGTAAAAAGGTGGAAGCCGGAAAGACCTTTGACCTTTCATTAAAATTCAAGAATACAAGCAAGATTTCAGGAGTGGAAAACCTTGTGGTATCAATGAATACCGGAGAGGGTGTTTCTATAGCGGAGTCCTCCAACAGCTTTTATTTTGAAAAGCTCGGAATCGGGCAGGAGATTCCGTTAAAGATAAAGCTTAAGGCTTGGGAGGAGGCAAAATCAGCTGCGGCTATAGTTACAATTAATTTTAACTATGAATATAAAAACGGAAAAAGTATAGTAAAGGGCAGCACTACAGAAAGTATTTCCGTTCCTGTTGTTCAGCCCGACAGATTTGAATTATCCGATCCGACCAATGAAGAAACCTGCTTTGTGGGACAGGAATCCACTTTCAGCATCCCTTATGTAAATAAGGGTAAAGCCGTGACCTCAAATATCAGTGCCAAAATAACCGGAGAGGGTTTTGACGTAATCTCAAAAGATGTATGGGTCGGCAACTGTCAATCAGGGGCAAGCGGAAGCATTGATATAATCTTAACTCCGAACACTCCGGGAGACAGTATTGCAAAGGTCAAGGTCGAATATGAGGACGCAAACGGCGAAAAAAAGTCAAAGGATATAGAAATTCCTTTTATGGCGGAAGAGCAGATAGTAGAACCTCCTGAAATGAATCCTGATGATATGCCTGAAGACAAGCCTGCAATGGATTCAAGGGTAAAAATCGCTATTGTTTTTATAATAATCGCAGTTATAATTACAGCTTTGGTGATTATTATAAAAATATTTAAGAAAAAGGCGGAGGCAAGGAGAATGGAGAGGCTTTCAAAGATGTATGACTGGGTAAACGGCTCATCTGATGAGAAAAACTTAAATGAAACAAAGAACGATACAAACAATAAAACGGATTGATTAAAAGAGAAGATTATGAAAATATTTGATATAATAGCTCTATGCAGACAAAATCTCTCAAGACAGAAAGCAAGGACAAGGCTCACCGTAATGGGTGTAACAATCGGGTGCTGTGCCATAGTTTTAATGATGTCGCTCGGAATAGGGAGCAATGAGCAGACCAAGGTTATGCTGTCGAATATGGGAGATTTGACGGCAATAGAGATATGGAACTATGGAGGGGCTGAAAGAGGTAATGCCGTCACGGAACGTACTTTGGATACTATCAGGGCGATAGATAATGTGGATATGGTGTCTCCCAAAAAAGAATTTCACGAGGGAAATATAAAAATCGTATCGGGAGCCGGCGACAGATATAGTACCTCTTATGCCCAAATATGCGGAATAGATGAGCAGATGCTTGAAAAATCCGGCTATAAGCTTAAAGAGGGAGAATATTTAAAAAACACCGGTTCCGGTTTTGGAAGAAAGCCCGTCAATGTAGTGGTGGGAGAGAGATTTTTTTATGAATTTATGGACACCAAAAGACCTGCCGGAAAAAACAGACGCAGTTTTGACGATCAATCTAAATACAACGGATACAACAGCTATGACAATTATATGGAAGAAAATGTGAACGAAGAGGAGGCAAAGCCGTTTGAAGAGCCGTTTTTTGACAGTATTGACAGCAAGCTTTATTTAACGGTGGAATTTTATTCGGACGGTCAGGAAGAACCGAAAAAATTCAGACAGGAGCTTAAAATTGTAGGTATTTTAAAAAGAGATACATCAAAAGACTATTATACAAGCTCGGGTGTATATATGTCCATAAGCGATATGGAGAGCATTATGAAAGCGGTGATGTCTAAAAAAGAATATACGCAGATGATGAAACAAGGGTATGAGAGAGTTCTGGTCAAGGCAAAAGAGATAAAAGATGTGAGTGCTATAGAAAAGAGCATAAAGGCTATGGGTTATGATACGTCATCTATGGAGAGTATAAGAGAGTCCATTAATAAGCAGACAAGACAACAGCAGATAATGCTTGCAGGGCTGGGCGGCATCTCACTTTTTGTGGCAGCCATCGGAATAATGAATACTATGATAATGTCGATTACGGAGCGAACAAAAGAGATTGGAATTATGAAAGCGTTGGGCTGCTATGTAAATGATATCAGAAAACTGTTTTTGTTTGAAGCCGGAGCGATAGGCTTTATCGGCGGCGTTGTCGGAGTGCTTATTTCAATATTCATATCATTTTTAATAAATGTTGCGGGAATATTGGGACTGGTTCAGTCAAATTCATCTTCGATGTTTGATTTCGGAGCGGCAGGAGAAACTCCTTCGTTTTTTGACAAATTAGCTAATATTAATCTTGATTTTAATGCTATTTATGTAGGACTTACCACAGCCGGAAGCAGGACGTCCATAATTCCCGTCTGGCTTATAATTTTCGGACTTATATTTTCCACACTGATAGGACTTGTTTCAGGTTATCACCCTGCAAATAAGGCGGTAAAAATCCCGGCACTTGAGGCTATAAAGCACGAATAGGATATAAAAATAAAAAAACTCTGACTTTTATAACATATCTTACAAAAACAATCACGATTTTTTGTGCGAAAAGTGTATAGAAAAATTTACTGAAATTTATTAAAATATATACATAATAAAAGTGTTAAAAAATTTAGGAGGAATAATATGGCGAGTTTGAAACTGACCAACGTTACAAAACGTTATCCTAACGGCTTTGTGGCTGTTAAAGAATTTAATATGGATATTGAAGATAAGGAGTTTATTATTTTCGTAGGGCCCTCCGGTTGCGGAAAATCAACGACTCTTAGAATGATTGCCGGACTTGAAACCGTTTCCGATGGAGAAATAAGGATAGGAGATGCGGTGGTAAATGACGTAGAGCCGAAAGATAGAGATATAGCTATGGTTTTCCAAAATTATGCTCTGTATCCGCATATGACGGTATTTGAAAATATGGCATTCGGACTGAAACTGCGAAAACTTCCGAAAGATAAAATAGAAGAACAGGTAAAGGCTGCCGCTAAAATTCTTGATTTGGAGCATTTGCTTGAGAGGAAGCCTAAGGAATTATCGGGAGGACAGCGTCAAAGAGTGGCAATGGGAAGAGCTATAGTTCGTAATCCCAAAGTGTTTTTGATGGACGAGCCTTTATCAAATCTTGATGCAAAGCTGCGTGTGCAGATGAGAACGGAAATCAGCAAGCTTCATCAAAGACTGGGAGCTACAATAATCTATGTTACACACGATCAGGTGGAGGCTATGACGCTCGGAACGAGGATAGTGGTAATGAAAGACGGGGTGGTTCAGCAGATAGACACCCCTACCAACCTTTATAATTATCCTTGCAACCTGTTCGTAGCAGGATTTATCGGTTCTCCGCAAATGAATTTTATAGATGCCCGTTGCTTAAAAGATAATGATAATGTAGTGCTTGAAATAAGTAGCGATATAAAGATAAAAGTTCCTCCGGCAAAGAGCAAAGCCTTAATTGACGGCGGTTATATAGATCAGAGCGTGGTTATGGGAATAAGACCGGAAAATCTTGACGATTCCGAGATAAAATTGTCTACCGCAGGTGCCGTTTTGGAATCGGTTATTAATGTATATGAGATGTTGGGTTCTGAGGCTTATCTATACTTTGAGATTAATTCTCAGCCGATGACGGCAAAGGTAAATCCCAGAAGTACAGCCAGAGTGGGAGATAAGATAAAGCTTGCAATTGATACGGAAAAGCTTCACGTATTTGATAAAGAAAGCGGTCTTACTATTACAAATTAAATTATTTTTATTCTTATATATTTTTATAAAAAACGTCGGGAGCCGTAAAGGTTCAGGCGTTTTTTTAAAAAATTGCAACCATTGACTTTTATTAAAATTTGCAATAAAATATTATATTAGCTTTATTTAGCTCATAATTTTTTGAAAAGGAAGGTGTTTATGTACTATAATGAAGTAGACAACAGTTTAAATTTCGTAGAAAGAGAAAAAGAAGTAGTAAAATTCTGGAAAGAAAACAATATATTTAAAAAATCGGTGGAGCAAAGAAAAGGGGCTCCCTACTATACATTTTATGACGGACCTCCTACGGCGAACGGCAGACCTCATATCGGGCACGTGGAAACCAGAGCTATTAAGGATATGATACCCAGATTTCAGGCGATGAAAGGCAAATACGTGCCGAGAAAAGCCGGCTGGGATACACACGGGCTTCCCGTAGAGCTTGAGGTGGAAAAAAAGCTGGGAATTGACGGCAAGGATCAGATTGAAAATTACGGAATAGAGCCGTTTATAAAGGAATGTAAAAGCTCCGTATGGAAATATAAGGAAATGTGGGAAGAGTTTTCAGATGCGGTGGGATATTTTATGGATATGGACGATCCCTATGTTACCTATGAAAACGACTACATAGAATCGGAATGGTGGGCATTAAAAAAGATTTGGGAAAAGAATCTGTTATATAAAGGGCATAAGATAGTGCCGTATTGCTCAAGGTGCGGAACTCCTCTGTCCAGTCACGAGGTGGCGCAAGGATACAAGGACGTAAAAGAAAAATCTGCCGTTGTAAGATTCAAAGCAAAAGATGAAGATGCGTACTTTTTAGCCTGGACTACCACTCCTTGGACATTGCCGTCCAATGTGGGTCTTTGTGTAAATCCTGAAGAAACCTATGTGAAAATCTTAAACAAAGCTGAAAACATTACCTACTATATGGCAAAGGAGCTGATAAATTCTATCTTCGGTGAAGAAAACGAGATAGAAATTTTAGAGCATTATAAAGGGAAAGAGCTTGAATACAGAGAATATGAGCCGCTGTTCGACTATGTAAAGGGATTAACACAAAAGAAAGGCTATTATATAATCTGTGATGATTATGTAACGATGGGTGACGGTACAGGAATTGTACACACAGCCCCCGCCTTCGGTGAGGACGATTACAGGGTGTGTAAAAGATATGATATGCCGTTCTTACAGCTTGTAAATGAAAAGGGAGAGATGACAGATCAAACCCCTTATGCAAATAAATTTTGTAAAAAGGCTGACGAGGATATATTAAAGGACTTAAAAGAAAGAGGTCTTTTATTTAATGCTCCAAAATTTGAACACAGCTATCCGTTTTGTTGGAGATGTAATACACCGCTTATATATTATGCCAAGGACACCTGGTTTATAAAAATGACCGATGTTAAGGACAGACTGATTAAGAACAACAACACAGTTAATTGGGTACCGCAATCTGTCGGAAAAGGGCGTTTCGGCGATTGGATAGAAAATGTACAGGACTGGGGTATAAGCAGAAACAGATATTGGGGCACACCTCTTAACATCTGGGAGTGTGAGTGCGGACAGAGGGAGGCAATAGGAAGTATAGCGGAGCTTAAAGAAAAGTCGGAAGACTGTCCCGATGACATTGAATTGCACAAACCCTACGTGGACAATGTTACGATTAAGTGCAGTAAATGCGGTAAAAAAGCCCGTAGAGTGCCGGAGGTTATCGACTGTTGGTTCGACTCGGGGGCTATGCCCTTTGCACAACACCACTATCCTTTTGAAAACAAGGAAAAATTTGAAAAAGAATATCCGGCAAGCTTTATTTCGGAGGCGGTGGATCAGACAAGAGGGTGGTTTTATTCGATGATGGCGATATCCACTCTTCTTTTCGACAGCTCATCATTTGAAAATGTCGTGGTAATGGGACTTGTTCTTGATGAAACGGGACAGAAGATGTCAAAGTCCAAGGGAAATGCCGTAGAGCCGATGGAGGCGATTTATTCTATGGGAGCTGACGCTATAAGATGGTATTTTTACATAAACAGTGCACCTTGGCTTCCAAAGAAGTTTTCAAAAGATGCGGTTACGGAGGGGCAAAGACGATTTATGGGGACCCTATGGAACACCTATGCCTTTTTTGTCCTATATGCCAACATAGATAATTTTAATGCAAAAGATTATAAGCTTGAGCCTGATAAACTGCCTGTTATTGATAAATGGCTGTTATCAAGGCTGAACTCCACAATTGAAGAGGTTGATAAGAATTTATCAAAATACGCTATACCGGAGGCGGCAAAATCTCTTGACAGGTTTGTAGATGAGATGAGTAACTGGTATGTCAGACGTACCCGCAGCAGATTTTGGGCTAAGGGAATTAAGCAGGATAAGATAAACGCCTATATGACACTATATACGGCGCTTGTAGAGATTTGCAAGGCGGCAGCTCCGATGGTGCCGTTTGTGACGGAGCAGATTTATAGAAATCTCGTGTGCAGTACGGATAAGGACGCCAAAATGAGTGTACATTTATGTGATTATCCCGTGTCTGATAAAAGCTTTATTGATAAAGAGCTTGAACAGAAAATGAAAATTGTTTTAGATGTGGTAGTCTTGGGCAGAGCTTGCAGAAATTCCGCAAATATCAAAAACAGACAACCTGTTGCAAAAATGATGATAAAGGCGGACGATACACTTGATGAGTTTTACCAAAGCATTATAAAAGACGAGCTTAATGTAAAGGAAATTGCAATGATAGATGATGCCGGAGCCTACACCGGCTACATCTTAAAACCGCAGTTAAGAACATTAGGACCTAAATACGGCAAGCTTCTTTCGGGAATCAGGACATATCTGTCAGGCATAGATGGAAACGAGGCTGTAAAAACATTAAATGACGGAACACTTGATTTTGATATAAACGGCGAAAAGGTATCTCTTTCAATAGATGACGTGATTATTGAAAATACAAAGGCTGACGGATTTGAAACATTGTCCGATAACGGAATTACGGTAGTGCTTTCAACGACCTTGACCGATGAACTTATAGAAGAGGGTTTTGTAAGAGAAATAATAAGCAAGCTTCAAACTATGAGAAAAGAGGCGGATTTTGAGGTAATGGACAACATCAATGTCTATGTTTCCGGAAATGAGAAAATAAAGGACATAATTGAAAAAAACAGGGACAGTATATCAGGTGATGTGCTTGCAAAGGATATCATATTTGGAAACCTTGACGGATATATCAAGGAATGGGATATAAATAAAGAACTCGTGACATTGGCGGTAAAAAGAATATAAGAGGATTAAAAAAGTGAAAATGATAAAATTCAGTAAAGAAGAGTTTAAAAACCAAATTATAGAAAATGTAAAGGATCTCTTCAGAAAAACAATAGATGAGGCTACGCATATGCAAATCTATCAGGCTTTATCATATGCCGTAAAAGACATAATTATAGACAACTGGATAGAAATGCAAAAAAAGATAGATAAGGACGACCCTAAAATAGTCTATTATATGTCTATGGAATTCCTTATCGGACGAGCATTAGGCAACAACCTTATAAACCTGTGTATATATAATGAGGTAAAAGAGGTACTTGACGAGCTGGGCTTAGACCTTAACGCCTTAGAAGATGAAGAGCCGGATCCGGCACTTGGAAACGGGGGCTTAGGACGTCTTGCAGCCTGCTTTTTAGACTCTTTATCCACACTTAATTATGCGGCATACGGCTGCGGAATTCGTTATCATTACGGAATGTTCAAGCAGGAAATAAAAGACGGCTATCAGGTGGAAGCTCCTGACAACTGGCTTAAAAACGGTTATCCGTTTGAATTAAAAAGGCACGAATACACAAAAGAAATAAAATTTTTCGGTAATATAGAGGCAAAGAATATAGGCGGAAAAATTGTTTATGAGCATAAGGATTATAACAGTGTAAATGCCGTGCCTTATGATATACCGATTTTAGGATACAACAATAACGTGGTTAATACATTGAGAATCTGGGACGCCGAGCCTGTAGATGTATTCAGCCTTGATATGTTTGATAAGGGTGAGTACAAAAAAGCGGTGGAGCAGGAAAACCTTGCCAAAACCATTACAGAGGTACTTTATCCCAATGATAATCATATAGCGGGAAAAGAATTAAGACTTAAACAACAGTATTTCTTTGTTTCGGCATCTTTACAGACTGCAATAGAAAAATTTAAGAAAAACCACACAAATATAAAGGATTTGCCAAACAAGGTGACATTTCAGATGAACGATACCCACCCCACCCTTACCGTGCCTGAACTTATGAGAATTTTAATGGACGATGAGGGCTTGTCTTGGGACGAGGCTTGGGAAATCACCACAAAATCCTGTGCATATACCAATCATACGATAATGGCGGAAGCACTTGAAAAATGGCCTATAGACCTGTTCAAAAGACTGCTTCCCAGAATTTATATGATAGTAGATGAGATAAACAGGCGTTTTGAACTGGATATAGAAAAAGCATATCCTAATGACATAAATAAAAAGAAGAATATGTCCATTTTATATGATGGACAGGTAAGAATGGCATATTTGGCGATAGTAGGCGGTTATTCGGTAAACGGTGTTGCGGCTTTGCATACGGAAATATTAAAAAGAGAGGCGTTAAAGGATTTTTATACGATGATGCCTGAAAAATTCTCAAATAAGACCAACGGTATTACCCAAAGAAGATTTCTTATGCACGCCAACCCGTTATTATCGGCGTGGATAACTGAAAAAATCGGGAATGAATGGGTGACAGATCTTAGCCATATATCAAAACTTGCCCCATATATTAACGATAAGAACGCAAGAGATGAATTTTTGGAGATAAAAAGGCAAAACAAGATAAGGCTTGCCAAGTATATAAAGGAAAATAACGGTATAGATGTAGACGTGGACAGCATTTTTGATATTCATTCAAAGAGGTTGCACGAATATAAGCGTCAGCTTATGAACATTTTACATATAATCTATCTATATAATAAATTAAAAGAAAATCCGAATATGGATTTTACAAAAAGAACCTTTATATTCGGTGCTAAGGCTGCTCCCGGTTATGCAAGAGCCAAGCTTACCATAAAGCTGATAAATTCCGTAGCAGATGTTATAAACAACGATTTAAGCATAAATAATAAGATAAAAGTGGTATTTATTGAGGACTATAGGGTATCAAACGCTGAACTTTTATTTGCGGCGGCGGATATTTCAGAGCAGATATCTACGGCAAGCAAGGAGGCATCAGGTACCGGAAATATGAAGTTTATGCTAAACGGAGCATTGACCATAGGCACTATGGACGGTGCCAACGTTGAGATGTACGAGGAGCTCGGAGGTAAGGATATGTTTATCTTCGGAATGTCGGATAAAGAGGTCATAGCCCACGAAAACAACAGAGACTATAAATCAATAGACATATACAATAATGATAATGATATAAGATTTTTATTATCTGAACTTATAAGCACAAGGTTTTCTAAAGATGCGCCGGAGCTTTTTAGAGATATTTATAATTCTCTTTTATATGACAACGGTTCGGAAAAAGCTGACAGATTCTTTATTCTAAAGGATTTCAGAAGTTATATAAATGCACAGGAAAGCATAGGCAAGGCTTATAATGACAGAGATGCTTGGGCAAAAATGGCTATACACAATATTGCATCATCAGGGAAATTTTCTTCTGACAGAACGATAGAAGAATATGTGCAGGATATTTGGAAGCTTAATAAAATAAAATAATGAATTACACCTATATCTTGGAGTGTGCGGATAAAACTCTGTATACCGGTTGGACAAATGATATTGACAGGAGGCTTAAAGCTCATAATGACGGCAAGGCTTCTAAGTACACGAGGACAAGGCTTCCTGTTAAACTGGTATATTTTGAGAGTTTTGAGTTGGAAAATGATGCAAGGAAAACAGAAGTGGCAATAAAAAAACTGTCAAGGACTGAAAAACTTAAATTAATCAAGGCATTTAATCAAAAAGGGGAATGAAATTATGAGAAAAATAGGGGGGAAATTATTTATTTTAACTCTTTCATCTGTTTTATTATTTGCAAGACCGGTTTATGCGGACACAAAGGGCGTGATAAATAGCGGCAAGGGTTTATTTGTGCGGGAAAAAAACAATAAAAAATCAGAAGCGATAGGCTCGTTAAATGATAAAGAACAGGTGGAAATAGTAAAAGCTACAAAGAATTGGTATAAGATAAGATTTAATACAAGTGAAGGCAAAAAGTTCGGCTACGTATTGCGTGAATACGTTCAGGTGTCGAAAGGTGATATGAAGTCACTTGATAAAAAAATAAAAAAAGATAAAAAAAACAAGGATAAGCAGAGTAAAGACAAGAAAAAACAGTCAAAAAAAGAGGTTAAAAAGGATAAGGTAGAAGAAACAAAAAAACCTGATAAAAAAGATGATGAAAAGGTTGATACAACAAAAAAATCGGTTAAAGAAGACGAAAAAAAGGACGAAACACAACCGAATAAAAATTATCAGTCGGTTATAATTGCAACCAACCTTTTAAATGTAAGAGAAAAAAACAGCAAGAAAAGCAAGGTAATAGCATCTGTTACAGCAAATGAAACCTATCCTATAAAAGAAATAACGAAACATTGGGTAAAAATAGCCTTAACCGATTCTCTTGACGGCTATGTAATGCGTGATTATGTGGATTTTTCAGTTGAAGAGGTCAACTTAAAAAACAGTGAAAATACCGCAGCTTCAAATAATTCCGAACAAACTGACAATAATAAGGAAAAGCCTTATAATACAAAAAACAAGAAAAAAGAAAAACCGTTTGACAATTCATCAGGAGAAGACCCCACAATCGGTTCTACCATAGATGAAATTATTCATCACGCAGAAGATGTAACCTTTACACAGCTTGACGGCAAGGTTGCCATATCGACTGTTGCCGCCGTAAATGTACGTCAGGATACGAATACACAAAGTCCTATTTTGTCGATGTTGCTTAAAGGAGGGAAACTTCAGGCGACAGGAATTTCTGACGATTGGGTGAGAGTGGAAATAGACGAGGATAACGGCTATATAATGAAACAATATGTAAACATAGAGGACGGAGTAATCGTAAATTTA